>JAJFMK010000157.1 GCA_021772215.1 Chlamydiota bacterium
ATTTCTCCCCCCGTGTACGCGCCTTCATCAACGAAGGACTCTACAATATCGACCACGCCTCCAAGGTCAACGAAGATAAGCTGGTCACAGAGGGTGAAGTTTACGACCTCGAAGAGATCTACAATGAAATTGAGCGCTGCTATTTCAAAAAGCCCCTGGGCCTTCGCATCACCTGGTATGGTAAAAAGACAGCCAAGAGACGAAGCTCCCTTACCATGGGTCTCTACCACCGCTCCCTTCGCCTCGTCAAAATCCACAAAGTGCTAGATAGTAAAAAATATCCTCCCTACCTTATCTACTTCGTGGTTTACCACGAAATGCTCCATCATGTATGCGACCCTTATGTTAACCACCTGGGCCACAACATCGTTCACACTCCTGAGTTCAAACGAAAAGAGCGCCGTTTCGCCCAATTTCACGAGGTGGAAGCGTGGATGGACAAAAACCAAGACACTCTGTTCACCAACATTTGACAGCTATCCTTAAGGCCGATAAAATACTCGACGCATGGCTGGACATAGTAAATGGGCTAACATTAAGCATAAGAAAGAGCGCGCCGACGCGAAGAAGGGCAAAGTGTTCTCGCGTGTGGCTAAAGAGATCATCAGCGCTGTCAAAGTAGGCGGTGGTGATCCTAAAGGTAACCCGCGCTTACGTCTCGCTCTTCAGAAGGCGAAAACTGCCAACGTTCCTAACGATGTGGTCGATCGCAACATCAAAAAGGGACTAAGCCAAGACCAAGCTGACTTCGAAGAGGTGACCTACGAGCTCTACGGCTACGGCGGCGTCGGCCTGATCGTCGAGGCAATGACCGACAACAGAAACCGCATGGCCTCAGAGATTCGCATCGCCACTAACAAGCGCGGCGGCAATATCGCCACTCCCGGAGCTGTCTCCTTCAATTTTGATCGCAAAGGAGTAATCCAGGTCGAAAAAAGCGCCATTTCCGAAGACGATCTCTTCTTGCTGATCTCAGACCTTGGCGCAGAGGACTTTGAATCAGAGGGTGACCTCTATCTCATTACCACAGACCCTGCCGACCTAATCCGCATCAAAGAGGGGCTCGAGGAGAAAGGCATCGAAACCAAAGAGGCCACGTTTGAGATGATTCCCAAAACACTCATCGAATGCTCCGAGGAAGATCAACAGAAAACTCAGGCGCTTATCGACTGGCTCGAAGAGATCGAAGATGTCGATGCTGTCTACCACAACATCGACGAATAATTATTGAGCAACCGCCTCTCGACTATCCCATTGTTTCTTGAGGCTATGCATCTGCTTGTTAGAGATGCCACCTAAGAATTCGATAGTCTGAAGGAAGCGGGCGCGGACACGATCTTTGCCGAGGATCTCTGCAGAATCGAAAAACGGAGGCCCTTTGAGCTTACCCATGAGGGAGGCAAAAAGAGTTGGCATTAGATTCTTCTTATGGTTGATCTCTAGAAGAGAGGCGATCTCTTTAGAGGTTTCAAAAAGAGCCTTGCTGCCCCAATCCTCTTTTTCTTCAAGACCCCAGATGATAAACTGGATCGCCTCGCACATCTTCTGAGGCTCAATCTTCGAGGCACTAAAGAGCTCTTCGCTGTAGGGGAGATTGTTGATAAAGAAGAAGTCGCAAAGCTCGATAAACTCGCCAAAGGTCTTGATACGTGTGTGAGCCAGCGGCATCAATTTTTGCATAAATTGATCGTTGAAACTCCACTCTTGAAGGCGGTCCCAGAGCTTCTCTTGCGGGATGTTGTTAATCAAGTAGTGCTGGTTGAGCCACTCGAGTTTGCGAACATCAAAGACCGCCCCTGAGACGCCGATGCGTTTGACATCAAACTGCTCGATTAGATCCTCTAACGGATAGATCTCACGATCTTCAGGCATGCTGTAGCCCATCAGAGTCAAGAAGTTGATAAACGCCTCTTTTAAGAAGCCGCTATCGCGGTAAAAAAAGATCGAGGTGGGGTTCTTACGCTTAGAGAGCTTCTTGCCATCGACACCCAAAAGAAGCGGCATATGCATGAAGGTGGGCGGCTGCCAACCGAACGCAACATATAGATAAACATGCTTCGGCGTCGAGCTCATCCACTCATCGCCACGGATCACATGGCTGATCTTCATTAGATGGTCATCTACCACGTTAGCGAGATGGTAGGTAGGAAAGCCGTCGCTCTTTAAGAGCACCTGGTCATCTACATCCGCCCAAGGGACAGTGATACGCCCCTTCACAGCATCTTCGTAGGCGCACTCTCCCGTAAGAGGGATCTTGAGGCGCACCACGTAGGATTCACCCCTTGCAAGCCTTTCATTGATCTCCTCATCGCTTAAGTTGCGATATCTTCGATCATAGCCCTGCTTCTTACCCAATTTGGAGGCGACCTCACGCATCTCTTTGAGCTCTTCAGCCGTAGCGAAGCACTTATACGCCATCCCTTTATCAAGCAACTTTTGGCAATACTCTTGGTAAATCTCTGTTCGCTCCGACTGGCGATAGGGACCATATTCGCCCCCCTTATCAGGTCCCTCATCCCAATCGATTCCGCACCACTCAAGAGCCTTGTAAATATTATCTTCATATTCAGGACGACTGCGACTCTGGTCGGTATCCTCAATTCGTAAGATAAATTTACCCTTATTAGCCCGAGCATAAATCAGGTTAAAGAGCGCCATATAGGCGGTTCCGACATGAGGGTCCCCTGTCGGCGAAGGGGCAATACGTACACGAACATCCATCTTCAAAAAACTCCAATTGAGCCGTGATTATAGCAAAAAGCAGCCCCTTCTGATAGAGGAATTTGCCACCGCAAAAGAAAGTCCCTCCCTATTATTTCGGGCAATCGCCGATTTATCGATGATTCGATTTCTTGCATCGTATAGATTATCAACAAAAACGGTTGTACTCGAAATATTCAATGGCTCCTTAAGACCGGTTTTACCTATCTGGCAATACCTGGAAATATCTGGCAATATCTGGAAATATAGAGAGGTTTAATTTATGAAAAATATCCAAGAGATTCTCACCCAGCCAGAAGGGAAAACCCTTGAGTTTAAGAGGGATATATCTTCTCTTAAGCCTATTTTAAAATCGCTCATAGCATTTGCCAACACAGCTGGTGGAACGTTAATTATTGGAAAAGAAGACAATGGGGAGCTGGCAGGGATAGAAGACATTTTTTTTGCTGAAGAAAAACTAGCCAATGCCATCTCCGACAATATCCGCCCAGAACTAATGCCTGAAATTGAGTGTACTTCGTTCAAAGGAAAATCCCTGATCATCGTTAAAGTTTCCCATTGGAGGGGACCTTTTTACTTAAAAAGCAAAGGTCCTGAAGAGGGGGTATATATCAGGCTAGGCTCAACAAACCGAGTGGCCAGCCCTGAACTTCTCGCTAAATTAAAGCGCTCTATTTCAAATCTCTCTTTGATATGAAAAAAGCGGAGGACTTGTTTGCTAGTGCGGGACGAAAGGTAGATCTAAAAAAATTGGAAACCTTAGGAATATTAGCACCTCATTCAGACAAAATAGTCTGCTCAAATGGCGGTATCATACTTTTTGGTAAAGACCCTATTCGTGAAAAATTTTTTCCCAACACAATTGTGAGATGCGCAAGGTTTCGTGGAACAGAAAAGGTAGACTTTATCGACCAGTGGGACACCGAAGGCACTATAATCGAAGCAATACAAGAGGTCACCCACTTCATCAAAAAAAATACCCGACTTGCAGCAAAAATAGAAAAAATTCAAAGGGAAAATATTCCTGAATATTCTCCCATTGCACTTCGAGAAGTTCTCATTAACGCCCTTGTGCATGCTGACTAGTCGATTAAAGGGATGTGTCCACGGGTGATGATTTTTTCAGACCGCCTCGAAATCGAAAGCCCTGGAATGCTGCCATTTGGATATACATTCGATGATTTTGTAAGTGGTGTTAGCCATGTCCGGAACCGGGTAATCGCAAGAGTCTTTAGAGAACTCCACTTAATGGAGGAGTGGGGAACTGGCTATAGACGCATTACGGAAGCTTCCAGAAAGGGAGGATATATCAATCCCCAATGGAAAGAGATTGGAACGACGATCCGCGTAACTTTTCGCCCTCATTTAGCAACACAAGAAGAGCGGGTAAAAAAAACTCCTACAGAATTAACCTCTCGCCAACTGCAGATCAAGAAGATATGTGAAGAAAATGGTCCTCTCTCGTCCAAGGAGATTTATTCTGAATTAAGAAATGAAATCTCCGAAAGAATGTTGCGAAATGACCTTTTGAACTTAAAACAGCTTGGCTATCTAGAAACAATAGGAAGTGGTCCCAAAACAAAGTGGGCTATTTGTTCTGATCGTCTAAAGGCCGATCACAGGGAGTCTCAATGCTGAAGCAGCAGCAAAAGATCTTTCATGATATCGATTCCCTCATGGAGCTGAAGGTCGTTTAAACCGAAGGGCTCCACCTCTGAATCCTCGCCGCGTCCCTTCTTTTTGATCTCTTTTATGAGATTTTGGTAGTTCTCTGAGGTAAGCTGACGGTAGGCGGAGTTTTTCTGTAGCTGCGCCAGATAGGGGACGTAGACCTCAAGTTTTGGCTGCAGATTGAACTTATAGAAGGACTCAAACTTCAGACGCTGAAAGAAGGGGATATCGGAGAGGCTGTCATCATAGTTCTCCTCGATCCAATCATTTTCAAGCGGATATTTGGCGAATTTTTCGCCAATCTCAGCTTCGGAGAGGATGGAGGGGACAATGATATCGGAAGGGACACCGACCAGCTGCGGTGTGCGTCCTGAGACGGTGTAGTAGCGCCCCCTTGTGACCTTATACTCCCCTTGTGGGTTGACACCCCTTTTGCCGCTGCTGTCGAGGGTTAGGGTCTGAAAGGAGCCCTTACCGAAGGTGTGCTCATCGCCGACGACAATGGCGCGGCCATAGTCTTGCAGTGTCTGGGCGACAATCTCAGCGGCTGAGGCGCTAGCGCGGTCGGCCATGACGACTAAAGGCCCACCCCACATCACCTTCCCATCAAAGTCTCTTAAGTGCTGCACATTGCCGCTCTCATCTTTGATTGAGACAACTACACCTTTGGTGATGAAGAGTCCCGTCACCGCGACGGCTTGCGAGAGAAGGCCGCCGGAGTTGCTGCGCATATCTAAGATCACGCCTTCAATCTGATGCTCTTTTTTAATCTCATTGAACGCCTCACGCAGATCCTTTGCCGAAGAGGTCTCGGAATCTTGGTAGAAGGAGTAGAGCCTCAAAATAGCAATAACCCCATTACCGAAGGGCTCGTAGGAGGATTTGTAGCGCGTCTCCGTTAGGACAACCTCGCCGCGAACGACAGGGATCTCTAGACGCTGCTCCCTCTTTTCTCCATCCTGTTTAACCTCTCGGACCACCGTGAGCACAACGGCGCTATTTTCGGGTCCGCGGATGAGATCGACGGCATCTTGGATATCCATCCCAACAACCGGCTCACCATCGACAGCGATGATGCGATCTCTTGCTTTCAACTCCTTTCCCTGAAAAGCTGGGCCCCCTTCTATGATCTTAACCACAGAAAAGCCGTTGATATCATCGCGCAGCTGCACGCCGATACCGAAGAGACGCTGCTGGACACTGATCATAAACTGTTGCGCCTCATCGGGCGTGAAATAGGAGGTGTGGCTATCGAGAGCGGTGGCGGTGGCTTTAAGAATGTATGAGAGGAGCATCGGTTCCATAACGAGAGGGTCGGGATTGGTCATCTCCTCTTCGAAGTGCGCCTGTCTCTTCTCTATTCTCTGCTTAGTTTTTGCTTTGAGCTCATCGCTCATATTGGCCATCGCGTCGTGCTGGAGGCTTCGGTACTCCAAAATCCTCTCGACCTGTTCCTGTTCATTTTGAGGCCATGAGCCATCTTTAAAAGATTGCGGGTCAACGTTTTTTGGTAAGACAGAATCGTCGATATAGGGTTCAAGAGCATTTCGTCTCTTGATCGCCTCAACCAAAAGGTCATGAATCTTAAAAAAAGTGCTAAAGTCCCCTTTTTCGTAAGCCTGCATCACCCTCTTCACCTCGGTAGCTGAGGGCTCTAACCATTGAGAGATATCGCTTTGGACAAAGTAGGTCTTTGTCGGGTCGAGCTCTTCGAGGTAGTTGTAGAGGATTCTTTGGGTGATCATCGGAGTGAGCTGCTTATGAGAGGCGTGCAGCTTCATGATCTCTTGCGCTTTATTAACGACAGTCTGCGGCTTTAACTCCGGCGGCCGACCGGATGTCGTTAACAAGAATAGTGAAAGTGCTAGGATGATTTTTTTCATTTTTGTATCCGAATCTGTTTTGAGGCGTCAATCTGGTAGCTCCAAAGGGGGCCCCTGTCGTCTAATTTCTCTTTTATAAACTCTACCCCATCTTTCGATTGCCGACAAATGAGACGTTCACCATCAGCAACTTCGATTTGACAGTCGCCCTCTAGCTCAATATCTTCGGCTACAAACTCTGAACAGCCGTGAAGTGTGATGTCTAAAGACTCGCTGCGGCTCATTTCACCCTCAAAGAGATGACCCGATCCAGACCAGTCAACACCTCGGTTCTTCACACACACATTGCGAAGCTGACATCTTCCTTGAAGATCAGCCGAGCGAATGCGTAGCGACCCATCAATGGTGCAATTTCGCATCTCAAGCTCCGCTAGCTCTAGATCTAACTCCGCTCCAGGAGCCATCACGCCGCCGCTGATCTTCTGGCGGATAATCGACCAGTGGGGACCAAGCGCCGGATGGATAGTGATCAAAAAGGGAGGAGATTCGATGTCATGCTCCTCAATCGAGGCTAGCTTTGGCAGCTCCATTTGGCAAGAACTAAAAAGGTCGTACATGTTGGAGAGATAGTCGTAGAGACAACCGTGCGGCGTCTCATGGATCTTTTCACCCTCTACATAGGCGCGCTTCGTCACCGAAATGCTCTTCTTACGACTGTTATAGGCAATAAAACTCGGCAGTTTTTTCCATTCATCTCCCTTAATTGGCGTCTCTAGCGACGCGCTAAACTCTTCGGCGATACTCTGCATCAGCGACTCTAAGCGGCCTGCAGCGCCATTTTTGGGGTTATAGACGAGCCCCGGCAGGGGATTTTGATCGATTTTTTGGGCAAGGGCGTCAAGCTGGATAAAGAGGACATTGGTATTCGAAGGATATTTTGAGTGACCTGTCCCATTGACTGCCTCATCAACGATGCCATGATGGGCGAAATCGGTATATTCGATGTTAATGATCGAGGCGCTCCACTTCTTCCCCTCTTTCTCTTCACGAAGGACATCGACCCCTTCGGCAGAATTGACAAGGCGTGGACAGGAGAGAAAGCCAAATCCCTTCTCATTCGTGGCGCCAATACCAACAAAGGTAGATAGGGTGTGATCAAGGCCGCAGATGGGATTGTTGATCTGCCGAACTAGCCCGACATCCCGCCCCCTTTCGCGCAGCCAAGAGAAGAGGCTGGTATCTTTAGCTACCTTCCAGATGACACCATGACCGCCCGGCTTCATCACCATCGACCAGTTGGGGTTAAGGCTCCAGTTTCCCTCTTTTGAAACCATCGGCGCTAAAGGTTGTTCAAAGAGAAAAAAGCTATCCTTGGAGCGCCCAAAATAGTTGTGTCTCTCAAGAAGCGCTTTGAGATGTGTGCTGTTGTTCTTCTCCTGACTTGTCATCAAAGCCACAGGCGTGATCAGCTTCTTACCGAAGAGCTTTTCGTAAAAGTACTCTCTGCCTTGAAGGTCGCGGATAAGTCCTTCTAAGAGTGAACGACCCAGAAAGGGGAGAAGTGCAGCCGGAAGCGGCTCTAAACTCTTTTTATCCTGAAGATTTAACCGATCGCCCGCCCCGCCCACAGGGTAGATTTCAAAGAGGCGCGGCATCACCTCTAATCCAGCAAGAATCTCTTCTTGGCCAATATTTTCAAGATCATACCCCGGAGGGCTCTCCCAAAGTGCCTCTTCCTCCTTTGGAGCGCGATGGACCAGCTTTAGAATCGCCCGCTGGTAGCCGAGAATCCCTCCAATTGGCTCATAGAACGCCTCTATTTTCTTCAGTTCATCAACAAAACGAAAAAAATCGAGCGCCGCCTCATCACGAAAATCCATTTGAGCAAGCTGCTCTTTTGGTGAGATCGAAAAGAGAGCAAAGAGGGCCGATTGAGAGGTAGAATCTAACGCTTCGATCCAAGAGGGAGGAAAAAGAGTGAGATTCTCCTCAACCTGAGGGAGATTGAAAAGCCACTGCAGCTTGTCATCATCATTTTTCAAGTGGCAGTAGACCTCCATGAGGTCATCAATTCTCTCTAAATTTTCGTGCAAAATAACCTTCTGTACCGGAGACTCCATATCCTCAATGTAGGGGATCACAGAAAAAAATTGAAGGAAAATAGCATCTCTGTAACACAATTGCTTTGACTTTAAATTTGCAGGAGAGATACAAACAACTCCATTGAGAGTGAAAAAGAGTTTGGAAATTTTATCATTGAACATATGCCTTCCCTCGTAGGGGGCATCCAAAACAAAAGTAAGGAGTTTAACCATGCCAGAGAAGAAAAAGAACTCAGCATTTATGCGTCCCGTTGCTATCTCCAAGGAGTTGGAGGAGATTGTAGGTCGCGGGCCGATGGCTAGAACTGAAGTCACAAAAAAAGTGTGGGACTATATCAAGAAGCACAAGCTCCAGGATAAGGACAACAAGAGAATGATCAACCCTGACGCAAAACTTGCTAAAGTCTTTGGCTCTTCTGCACAGATTGACATGTTCAAAATGACCAGTAAGATCTCAGGACATCTTAAAGAAGCAAAAGCCGCAAACGTGTAAACGTAAACTTATCTGGCAGGGGGCGAATACCCCTTGCCTAGCTTTCATCTCATCGAGTAAAATTTAGCCGATGACTGAGAGACCATCGTTTACAAAGTCCTTTTGGAGCTGGCCCAATAATTTTTGGAACCTAATCCTAACCCTTTCTGGCTTAGGGATTTGGCCGCGATTCATTGAACCGAACCTCCTATTTCATAAGAAAATCACACTCCCTGTTTCGGATCTACGATCCAGACTTAAAATTGTCCTCTTTAGCGATCTCCACATTCAACCACTTCTCCCCTCCTCCTTTTTAAAACGAATCCAACAAAAAATTTTATCTCAAAATGCGGACCTTATCCTCTTTACAGGAGATTTCTTCTGCCAAAGTGTTCCTCTTTGCCAGAAGAGATTGATCGATTTTTTAACGCCACTAGAGGGGCGGCTTGGCTCCTTTGCTGTCTTAGGAAACCACGACTACAGCTCTTATGTCGCCATCAACAAAAAAGGTGACTACGGCTTAAAAAAATCGACCCAAGACTCACCAATTAAGGAGGGATTAAGACGACTGCTCTATCCGCCACCTAAGCTAACAGGAAAGATGGATAACTCTCTAAAGGGAATAAAGCCGCACCCTGAGCTGGAAGAGATTCTCTCACAGACACCTTTCCAGCTGCTACGTAATGAGAGCGTTGCATTTGATGAATTCAACCTCATCGGTCTCGGTGAATATAGCGCCAATGATCTAGACCTACAAAAGGCTTTTTCCAACCTAAACCCCGCACTTTCCAATATTGTCATGGCCCACAACCCCGACACCTTGCCACAATTGAGCGACTATCGCGTCGATCTGCAGCTTTCAGGTCATACCCATGGCGGACAGATTAATCTCCCCTATCTTTGGCGGCGCTTCGGCCGCATTGAAAATCCAAAATTTAAGGTGGGGCTTATCAAAAAAGGTGAGACAAACCTCTATGTCACACGCGGCCTCGGTGCCATATTGCCCATGCGCCTTTTCTCTCCACCGGAGATCGTCACCATAACCTTGGAGCCTTCATGAAAACAGCCCTGATCTTTGTCAGCGGAGGGGTCGGGCGGCGCATGGGTCAAAGTAGCCCTAAGCAGTATCTCACCATTCATGGCAAAGCGATCGCCCTCTACAGCTTTGAACAGTTCCTAAAACATCCCAACATCGATGAGATCGTCGTCGTTGCTGAACCAAAGTGGCACTCCCTCTTTGAACGGGCCGCAGGGATGCGTCCGATTCTCTTTGCCGAGCCGGGAGAGCGGCGCCAAGACTCAGTGGAAAATGGATTGAACGCCTTAACAGATGAAGAGAGAATCGTGATGGTTCACGACAGCGCCAGACCCTGCATCACCCAAGAGCTAATCGAAAGGGTACGTGAAGGTGCGATAGAAAGTGAGGTCTGCAGCTGCGCTGTGAAGATCACCTGCACTGTCAAAGAGGCGGACGCAACGAAAACTGTCCAGCGCACAGTCCCCCGGGAGAACCTCTACGAGATCCAGACGCCTCAAGCTCTGAAGTACAGCGTGATGAAGAGAGCCTTTGCCCATGTAAATGAAACGGGAGTCGACGTGACTGACGATCTCTCTTTAGCCGAAGCGCTTGGCCTTAAGCCGATTCTTGTCGAGGGTCTCAAACGAAATCTCAAGGTCACCTACCCCGAAGATCTACAAATCGCTAAGAGCTACCTTTCGTGAACTACAAAATCTGTATTGCCTATGATGGCACTAACTACGGTGGCTGGCAGATCCAGCCCAATCGCCTCACTATTCAAGAGCTCTTAGAGGAGAAGTTGGCCATCCTCCTAAAAAAACCGACGAAGGTGACCGGCAGCGGCCGCACAGATGCCGGCGTCCACGCCATGGCACAAGTGGCTAATTTCCACCATGAGGGACCTCTCTTTCCCAAGCTCTTTTTACGGTCGATGAACGCCCTTCTACCACCCGATATCCGTATCCTTTCAATTGATGAGGTGGAAGACTCCTTCCACGCCCGCTTCAGCGCTAAAGGCAAAGCCTACCACTACCACCTTAGCTTAACTCCAACAATCCTCCCCTTTGTTCGCAACTTTCGCTATCATCCGAGGGGCAAGCTCGACATTAAAAAGATGACAGAGGCCGCCCCCCTCTTCATCGGAAAACATGATTTCACCTCCTTTGCTAACGTCGGCTCCTCTTCAGAAAATCCGATCAAAACTCTAAGAAGACTCGACCTTGTCCAAGAGGGAGATGACCTCATCTTGCAGTTTGAAGGCGATGGTTTCCTCTATAAGATGGTGCGAAATATCGTCGGCGCCCTCATCCAAGTGGGACGAGGAAAATTAGAACCTGAAGAGATCAAACAGATCTTAGCCGCCAAGGACCGCACCCGCGCTTCCCAAGCCGCGCCGCCGCAAGGGCTCTTCCTCTTTAGAGTTGAATATTAAATGCTAGTTTATTAAATTAAGCCCGAAAAAACCATACATTACAGAGGAAAGTCATGGCGAGTAGTGTTAAAAACGTTCTTGGAATCCCCCCGGATTCTTATGGAACTCATGGAATTGCGGCAGGTAATGAGATAGCGCGAATCGCTAGAGATTTTGCTGCAAGATCCTGCGTAGCAGTTACAACCCAATACCTTCCAGATTCCCGAAAGATCGTTGTCTTAGGCTCATCGAATCTAAACGCTCAGCATTTAGAATTCTATTTTCAAGCAAGAATGAATCTATTTATAGTTTGGAAACCCTCTGTTTGCCAGAATCGGGATTCCAATGGTAATTTATTAATTGAACTTACCTCTAAAGATGTTCGATCTCCAGGCAAACTAGATTTTGCATAAGTTTGTGCAAAATCTTTTAGATGAAAGTAGCCATGGTGAAAAATTCTCCATAACTACAAAAAAACAGGAGAATACCACGGCCAAAAATGGACTCAAACAAGAATTGAAAGACATTCTCGCACAAAACGCAGCGCCTTCCCTTCCCCTATCGTTCCTATCATTATATCGTTTTAATGGTTGAGGTCTTTTGGACTGCCTAGGAGAACTCTTTAAATCTCAGTTAACGAACTAAGACATATAACCCTCTTCTTCTCATCTTCAGTGAGGGTAGGTGCCTGCAAAGAGTTAACAAACACAGGATCGAGCTCGGAACCGAGAAGAGCTTTCAGTCCTTTGGGGCTATCTTCAAAGCCGACAACAGGTTGCCCTTTTCCGTAGCGCTCAATCGCAATTTGATAGCATTTAGGTGACGGCTTAGGCTCTTGATAATCTTCTCTTGTGATCCAGTGGTCAACCAGCTCTAACGTTGGAATCTGCCGGCAGACCTCCTCAGTATATTCCGCTTTGGAGTGGGTCACCACACAGATGGTGCGATTCATCGCTTTGAGACGCTTTAAAAGCTCCTGTGCTCCCGGCATCATCTTTACACGAGCCTCTTTAAGAAGCTCAAAATAACAGACAGCCTTCTCCTGATAAAATTGCGACCAGTTGTGAAGAAGAGGAAACTCCTTATGGAGTTTATTTTTAATCCCTTCAGAGGAAAAAAGTGAGATCTTGGCGTAATCCTCGAAGCTCCAGCTTAAAGTTAAGCCCCAACGCTCGCAGGTGCGACGATACGCCTGATAATGAAGCTTCTCGGTATCAACCAGAAGACCGTCGAAATCAAAAAGGAATAGCTGGTATGATTCTAGATTCAACATATGTGATGGTTAGTGTAACGCGAAATGATGAAATGGTGCAATCTTCTTATGATCGGACTGCTCTTTAGCTGCTCTAAAGAGCAGCAAAGTGTCAGACGACTTAAGGATGATAATTTATTAGTAGAGAACATCTTACGAAAAGAGAGCTCAAAGCGCTACTCCCTGCCCATTTTTGAAGAGCAAGATGCACCAAAGTTTCCTTGGGAAAGAGGAGCTGCTGACCATCTGCCGCTGATTACCAAAGAGTTTTTTCGCTGCCGCGGCAGTGATATGAACCCTAAACGCATGGGTTTAAGTGATTTGGGAGATACGGAGGAACTTTGCGACTGCGGTGGCTTTTTAGAGCATGGGCTGCCGCTACATGAAGGGAAAGAGTGGGTTCCTCCCATCTTAATCGAGCTCCTCAACGACCTACAGGAGAGCCTAAAAGTGCGTGTCGTCATCACCTCCGGCCACCGCTGTCCCAAACATAACAGCTATGTAGACCCCTCAAAAGCAAACCAAACCTCGAAGCATCTCTTAGCTGCTGAGGTCTCCTTCTATGTCGAAGGGTACGAATGGAAACCTCAAGAGGTTGTCAACGTTCTACTTAATTCACAAGAGGGCCCTTTCAGCCGATGGGAGAGGGAGACCAATGTCTCCACAAAGCCGTGGTATAACGAGGAGATCTTTATTAAGCTCTTCCGCGCTGATGAGGGGCGCAACTTCGATAACCGCCACCCCTATCCCTATATCAGCATCCAGGTACGCTTTGATAAAGAGCGGGGCGAAAGAGTCACCTACAGCTGGGAGAAGGCAAACCGCCACTATTTACGAAAGTAGATCGGCTCGATCAGCTTAAAGACACCCAAGATAAAGAGCCCTGTCATCAAGAGGTTGAAGATAAGGCTAAAGCCTCCCAGAGCAATTG
>JAJFMK010000158.1 GCA_021772215.1 Chlamydiota bacterium
CCTTCAATATCTTCACTTTTGGCATCTGCGGCAATTTTTCCCCTTAATTGAGCAGCCTTCTCTAAAAATGTCTGATAATCAACCGAACCTGCTTCAAGCATACGGGACAACTCTCGCACGGCTTCTTCCTTGCAAGTTTCAAATGCGCTCTTATCACCGTAGGCTGTACCCAGCACTCCTTCTCCCTGCATAGCAATTAATTCACAAACTGAGTTCACTTTAGCAATATTATCAAACAACAAAGAAACTGACATAAAATCACCTAATTAATATAAGGTTATTATACTGACATAACCAATCTTATGAGTCAACTCTGCTTAAATTATTTTTAGACAACAAAAAAACTAACTCCTTAAGCTTCAACAAATGGACCAATTTCGAAGCAACTGCGACACAACAACTTATATTAGGTCGTTGATAATAGGTATGTTACGAGACATAGATATATCAATATTTTGTAGAGAAATAAAAGCATTTTTTCTATGGGAAAGGTATAGGTAACAACCTAAATGATCCATCCTAGGAGGAAAAGATGAAGTTCAAATCATTAATGCAGGCAGCTATCCTTACAGGAGCAGTTGCGACTACACCATGGCTTCATGGTGCAACCGGCTCTTATAGAGCTCCCGCTAACACCCAAGACGTTAGCCCCGCCGCTAGCGACAGCTGGTACTATATGTCTCCATCTCAGGACAAAAGTCAAAATGGCCACAAGAATGGCAATGGCAACGGAAACGGTAACATGAATGGCAACGGTAACGGCCACATGAATGGTAATGGAAACGGTAACATGAACGGCAACGGTAACGGCAACATGAAAAATGGCAACGGAGATACAGCTCCTTCGATGAGCTATAAGCAGCGTCTAAACCGTAAAAACACAACAGCTCGCAATTCGAACCAAGGTTACTGGAGCCCTAACCAGGCGCAAAAAATGAGCGCAACTGAATTTTCTGACGCCCAAAGGTCTGGTGTGAAGCAGAACCAGGCTACACCTGCAGCTCCTCAGCCAACCAATGGCAACAACCACCCCGCTTCTTACTACAA
Organism: Chlamydiota bacterium; assembly: GCA_021772215.1. Classification (GTDB taxonomy): domain Bacteria; phylum Chlamydiota; class Chlamydiia; order Chlamydiales; family JAJFMK01; genus JAJFMK01. The sequence continues at coordinate 1,048 of JAJFMK010000158.1, forward strand.
AAAAGAAGAAAAGACCGTTCTTCAAAAAATTAAAGAAGATCCACAGCTAAGCACCTTTGCAACTGCTATTGAAGCTGCTGGCCTTACAAGTGAGATCAACGAAGGTGGCCCCTACACAATCTTTGCACCGACTAACGAAGCTTTTCGTCAGCTTCCTCGTGGCACACTAGATCGCCTTTTCCGCACTGAAAATCAAAGAGACCTCTATATGATCATCGCCTACCACATCGTGCCTGGCAAAGTGAAAAGTAAAGATGGACGTAGTGATCAGATTCGTACTCTTAACGGAAAAGATCTAAATCTTGAATCTGCTCGTGGAACCATCGTCATCGACGATGCTGAGGTGATCCGCCAAGATATCGATGGCAATAACGGTGTCATTCAGGTGATCGACACTGTTCTTCTACCAAACAGTTAATTTGAAGCGACTTGCTTTAAGAGCCCTCGTCGTTTAAACGGCGGGGGCTTTTTTTTGGGATAAGAAGATCACAAAGAAGGGCTATCGCCCCAAGCTGCTTAAGCAGAGCCTCATTTTGGGGATTTTTTTTGACTAGCTCATCAAGCTTAACTATCGTCTGTTCAATATCTTTTTGGTTTTCTTCGCTATATTTAAGAACCTTCTCCTGAAGCTGTTGGCAAAGATCTTTGTCATCCAACGCCTCTTGAAGCTCTTTGATTCGAGACTTAAACAGCTGCTCTATCTCTTCTATCTCCTGAGCTGAAATTGAGCGCTGTTTGGCAACATCATCGACTCTAGGGACTGTCCGCTGTAGGTGAGCGAGACTAGCGCGAACGGCGTTTTGGACACCCTGCCTATGCTGAAGAGGATTTAATTTATGAACAAGGACCAAGGCAGACACTACTATGGCACTTCCAGCAAGAGCCGTTGGTCCCCATAACATAGCTATAAAATTTCCAAGACCCGCTATGCCTCCAGCAGCAGCTATTTCGGGGTGATATCTTTTATGGATTTCAACAACATCTTTGACAACTATGGCTAATGTCGAAGGTATTTCAATGTCAGCCTCATCATCTCTTTCAACAAACACCCAATCATCTTTTATTTCATGAGAACTGTCATTAAAGGGGTTGCGCACTCCATATTGTTCTTCCTTAGAAATACCGCTTTCTATGGGGGGAGAAGACATTTGAAACCTCAACTATCTCTGTTCAATCCCTCATCTGTGGGTGGTGGGGGTTGAAATTTTTTACCATCTACAGGATCTAATAGCTTCTGCTGTTTTAGTTGCTCAGAAACAGCAGCAAAGAGAATTTGAAGATGCTTTTGATTCGACTGACCGATCTGGGAAATCAGCGCCTTGACAATTCCAAGTTGAACGGGGATCTCTCGAAGATTTGAAGCCCCTTGACCCTCAGAGAGCTTAGGCAGACCTAGAACAAGTGGCATGCCTAACGTTGACTGAGGGGTGCTAGAAAGCGACACTGACCCGCTAGCGAGCGGTTGCTGTGAATCCTCTAACTCGGCAAGATATTTTTCAATCTCTTCGCAAAGATTCTCAAAGGCTTCTACAACACTGTTATCACCTTTGAACTCTATCTCCTCGATCTTAGATGGCGCTCCGACATCAAATTGGGCAGCAAACTTATCAATACTCCTGCTCGTTTCTAACTTTAATCTTTCGATCTCATTAGTTAGCAGATCAAACTCCCCTTTAAGCGGAGCGACTGCTTTATGATAACTTTCAATCGCTTCTAACAACGCATTAAGTTGTCCCTGCTCATCGGGAAGAGAAAGTTTTCCAAGAACGGTTGCAAATTTTTGCCTTAGGGTTTTGAGCTCATCCTCTCTTTGGAAAAGATCAAATTTGGCAAGATAACACTCGATTGCCTTTCGTAGAGCTTTAAGATCTTCTTGTTTTTCTGAAGAGGCTAGAGTTGAAAAAGCGGCGTCGACTGTTGCTTTGACAGTAATGATTTCTCTCTCCTGGTTACCACAATTACTTGTGACAACCTCTCTGAGAGCATTTAGCTCATTTTGAAGTAGTTCAAAATCCTCATCAGCGATTCCCTTTAGAGACTTTAAGACCGCGCTTGAGAGCTGATCAACAACAATAACATGCTCTATCTGACCGCTGGCATGGTCAACTTGAGAAAGTGTGTAAAGCCTACTATAGTGAGCTTCTCGTTCCTTTAAAATTTTTTCAAGAGCCGCTACCCTTTCTCGGCTTTGATCAACCACATATTTCTCTCTCGAACGCAGACCCTCCAGTACTTCAGCTTGAACCCTCTGATGACCCGCCAGAATTGTCGCTTGAGCAGCCTGCTGCGCCCTTAGATCTCCACCCAAAGCATTGAATTGCTCTATTAATCTCTCTAACTCGTCCCGACTCTTAGTCAACTCCTTAGGCGTGCGCTGACATTTCCAGAGGTAGGCGATGATAAACGTTAGGGCTAAATATGGAGCAGGGCCGGAGACTACACTTGTGAAGGTATATTTGCTCAGAGCGCTGATTTGAGTCCCTACCATACTCAGAGACAGACCTCCTCCCACAGCGGCTACCCTACCACCATATGCAGCGCCGCTCCCAAGTTGGGTCCCCGCCTTTTTTACAAGGTCATCAACCGCTGCTGCTGCCGCCGCAGTAATATCCTCTGGCGATACAACATCAAATTCGCCGCCAATTTCTGGGTCATCTGAACCGAGCGTCCCCATGGCTGGCTTTTCTTGAAGGACTGGGGAGCTTCTTGGAGTAGGTGTCGGATAAGACATTGATCACCTCGGTTATGGTTGACTAGGCAATCATGTTAAAAAATTGAACTTGATAAGGCAAGAGGTTTTAACTAGTTGTCAGAGACTTAAGGAGCCACTGATCAATTCGTGCAGGCCGCTTTTTCGCCCTTTTGTTCCCATTTGATCAATTTCATAAATCCCCTACTGTCAACAGTATGCGAACTTACAAAATTAACCAACTGTGAACGAAATCATCGAAAAATCGGCTGTACCCTAATTGTTCAGTGACTCCTTAAAGAACCGGCTTCTTAGGTCAGCATTATCTGATGAGGAGGTGAGAAGAAAAAAGTCAGAGCCATAAACTAAGATTTTCCCCTCTGTTCGTACCCGAGATCTCTTCTCACCAACAACCTCTTCGGTATGGAGATCATAGAGATCCTTCCTATCGCGATTTTTTGAAGCAGCTAAACCATTAACTTTAGCAATCTCACGCACCAAATCACTCTCTGAACTGATTTGGCCTTTGTATTGAATCCAGACCGCCTTAAACTGGTCATCTCTACTGACATAAGTCTCAACCTCTTTAAAGAGAGTCTGGCTCTGTAGTTCAACGCTGCGAGGGGGCAGATTGCCGGGAAATAGAACGGTAACGACTCCCCCTCTAGGCTTCCAAGTTAATTGATGAGCTACAATTTCTTGATGGGGTGCTGTGTCCCACATCAGATGTCTTCTGTTGGGTGGTGCTCCAGGTCTCATGATATCTCCATAAAGCGGAAAGCTTATACCACTATTCGCAGCAAAGTACAACAGATTTGCAATATTCCTATTGTGGTTTATTCCTAAATTGGAATATACTACCGAAATATGAATCTAGCTACGAAGTATCTCTCTATTTTAGTGCTTCTCGCCATTGGGGCGGGATTGGGACTGGACCATCTCTTTCCAGAGCTTAGCGGCGCCGTTGCGCAAATGGAAGTTGCCAAAGTCAATCTACCTATAGCTCTATTGATATGGGTGATGGTTCTGCCGATGTTTGCCCAAATAGACCTCTCCTCTTTAAAAAATATTTCTAAATTTGTCAGCGCCTCATCGATCACCCTCTTCGTCAACTGGATCGTCAAGCCGCTCTCTATGGCATTTTTTGGCTGGTTGTTTCTCAAAGTGCTCTTTATCAACATGCTAGATTACGAACAGATCGATAGCTACATTGCCGGATTAATTATCTTAGCCGCAGCGCCCTGCACAGCGATGGTCTTTATCTGGAGCAGGCTTTGCAAAGGTGACAGCGCCTTTACTCTTGCACAAGTCGCTCTAAATGACCTGATTATGGTCATTGCCTTTGTTCCGATCTGCCAGACGCTCATAGGCTTAACATCACTATACCTTCCCTGGGAGACCCTTTTAGTTTCACTTGCGCTCTATCTAGTCCTGCCTTTCGCATTGGCAAGCCTTGCTCCTAAAATCTCTGAGCGCCTTGAGCCCCTCACGCTGCCGGCGCTACTTCTCACTATCACTTTAATCTTCTGCTTTCAGGGACGAAGACTCTTAAGCCACCCAGAGACCATCCTCCTTCTCTCAATTCCGATCACTTTACAGGTCTTTTTCACATTCACAGTCACAGTCCTTCTAACACGCCGCTTCAACATTCAATATAGCCTAGCCGCGCCAGCTGCCTTGATTGGGGCAAGCAACTTTTTTGAGCTCGCTGTAGCCACGGCCATCTCTCTTTTTGGGTTACACTCCGGAGCCACACTCGCAACCGTTGTCGGCGTGCTTATTGAGGTACCCTTGATGCTCCTTTTAGTGCGGATTTTAAAAAATAGGTTTATGCCAATTGACGAATATTCAACTGAAGGGATAGGGTGCGATTAATGGATATTGCTGACCTATATAGCTGCCTTTCCGACGCCTCGCGGCTCAGAATGATCAACCTTCTGCTTAAGCAGGAGCTCTGCGTCTGTCACATACAAGAGGTGCTAAATTTGCCCCAAGTGCGCGTTTCAAAACATCTGGCCTTTATGAAAGAGCGAGGGCTTCTTCAATCGAGGCGCTACCAAAACTGGATGATCTACACGCTATGCTTTGAAAATGAAGCTGTTCAAAGAGTTGTAGAACCCCTTCCAAAGATCTTTTCTCTCGATGCAACCTATAGCAAAGATCTTGAGAAGCTAAAAAACGTTATCAAACAGAAACCCTGTTCGGAGATATTATGAAAAAAATCCTCAGCGCTATTGCGCTTTTTGCAGCCACTCTAAATGGCTCACTTTCTGATGAGATCAGAGAGTCACAAAATCAAGGCAAACAGGTCTATGTTCTCTTCACTAAGGAAATAAATAGTGAAAGCGAAAAGATGCAGTATGAGTTAGAGCAATTTGTAGACCAGTGTCAAAATGGCGTCGCCTCCTACTCTTGTGACATCACCGATCCCGACTGTAAAGATCTCGTCAAACGCTTTGACCTAAAGCGCACGCCGATGCCCTTTATCGTCGCCCTTGCCCCTAATGACGCCACAATGGGCGGCTTTGCTAAGCGTGTCGACCAGGAAGCTCTAAAGGGCACGCTACTGTGCGAGGGAACACAAAAATGTATGAAAGCGCTGCAGGACAAGAGGCTATTAATACTCTGCCTCCAAAATGAGGAGACCTCTGAAAATGAGGAGGCTCTAGCGGGCGTGCGCGCCTTTGCAGAGGATCCAAGGTTCTCTCAGGCAACAGAAATTGTGATTGCCGACCCTAGGAAGGGAGATCTTGCCAGCCGTTTCAATGTAGATCCTGACATGACAAGAGCCACAACGCTTCTTGTGACCCCTCCTGGAAACGTGGTGACAACCATCAATGGTAAAACTGCCAAAGCGGAGTTTGTGGATAAACTAACAGAGGCCTCCTCATCTTGCTGTCCAGGAGGCTGCTGCCCCGGTGGCTGCTGCCCAGGAGGTAAGTGCCGATGAAATGGAATCAACTTGTCTATCATGAGATGGTTCGTCGCAAGACGAAGCTTGTCACATCACTTTTAGCGATCACTTTGGGAATTGCGGTGATTGTCGCTATCCAGACTGTCACCTACTATTCTGAACTTGCGATCAACAAAGAGCTCGACATGCTCGGGATGAATATCTTAATTCTCCCACCGGAGGCAACCGTAGAGGATTACTACCGCGCCGACATTCAGGACTCTCTTCTACCAGAAGAGTATGTAACTCTACTTGCAACGTCTGATATTGAAGGTCTCGACAATGTCTCTCCTAAGCTCTCGGTGCCGGTTTCGGTAGCGGGAATCCCCTTTACCTTGACAGGCATCCTTCCTAAAGAGGAGTTTCAGAGTAAAGCAGCTTGGAAAGGTGCCGGTATCTTCTCAAGGCCGAAGAGTTGCGGAAATGTCCAGGATCTCTTTGGTCTTTGCAAAGAGCCGCCGCAGGAGACGCTCGTTCGCAAGCGTGTCATTGAGACATTAGATGAAAATGAGGCCCTTGTCGGCTCCGATGTAGCAAACAAGCTTAAGCTGAAAGAGGGAGACAGTGTGACTGTGATGGATCGCCCCTTCACAATCTCAGCGATCCTTCCCGTCACTGGAACGATTGATGATAGCCGCCTCTTCACACACCTCCACACCGTCCAGGAGATGACAAACCGTGAGGCTGAGATCCAGGCTATTGAAGTTGTCGGCTGCTGCGATGAGATATTTAAAGGACTCGTCACAAAGCTACAGAGACTGCTGCCGAGCACCAAGATCGTCACCGTTTCACAGATCGTCGATACGCAGGTGAAGACAAACGGAATCATGCGCAAAATCTCCCTGCTATTTATTGTAATTATTATCGCCATTGGCGGCGCTTCGATTGCCAACGATATGTATGGCAACGTCTACGAGAGACGAAAAGAGATTGGAACGCTGTTAGCCCTTGGCGCCACTTCAAAGCAGATCCGCCGTATCTTCTTTAAGAAGGCGCTGATGCTGGGGATCTTTGGAGGGGTAATTGGCTTTTTCTTCGGAACAATCCTCTCTCTCTTCTTAGGGCCTCTAATCGCCAATGTCCCGACGCTCCCCTTGCCGCAGCTGCTGATCTATTCGCTCATTCTATCCTGCCTCATCACCCTATCAGCGAGCTACCTGCCAGCAAGACGCGCCACCCTAGTTGACCCCCAAGAGATCCTTAAGGAGGAATAGAAGATGTTTGAAGCAAAAAAGTTAGCTAAAGTTTACAAAACAAGTCATCGCACTGTTCACGCTCTCAAGGATATTAGCTTTAAAATTGAGAAGGGAGAGTTTGTCGCGATTGTTGGCCCTAGCGGCTGCGGAAAGAGCACCCTTTTGATGGTTCTTGGCGGCATGTTGTCGCCAACATCCGGGGAGCTCAATGTTAATGATGAGTCGATCTACCAACTCTCTTCCGATGAACGTGCCCTCTTTCGTCGAGACAACTTCGGTTTTGTCTTTCAATCTTTTCATCTACTTCCCTACCTCACTGCTACGCAAAATGTACAGATGCCACTACTCTTAAAAGAATTAAACGAAAAGGATCAGAAAAAAAGAGCAGAAGAGCTGCTCGATCAGTTGGGGCTGGGAGATAGAAAAGATCACACACCAAATGAGCTTAGCATCGGTCAGCAGCAGCGTGTCGCCCTCGCCAGAACCCTCGCCAACGACCCCAAAATCATCCTAGCGGACGAACCGACCGGCAACCTCGATCCCAAGCGCGGCATTGAGATCATCGACAGCTTCATTCAACTCAAAAAAGAGGGGCGCACCATCATCATGGTGACACACAACCCCGAGCAAGCCAAAAAAGCCGACCGCGTGCTCTACCTAGATGAGGGGCTAATCAAGAGTTGATTTAATCCCAATCGCGACAAATAGTTTCATGTTTTACCGCTTGACAGCGTCTCGCCTTTTTGGATCACCAGGCAAGAGAGCTTCCCTTTTGACATCAAGTTAAACAGCACAAACCATCTCCCAAACCAGCTGACCCTCACTCTCTTCAACCTCCCCTTGATGGCTAACGGATTTGAGTGGGCAGCCCTCTTTGATATCCATCTGCGTGATGAGCCGATTCAGCAATTGAACGACGTCAATCAGACCATTAATCTTCTCATCAACGCGATAAGTAACTAGCGACGGCGCGCGAAAAGCAAGCGCTGCTAAAGCGTTTAAAAAGAGCTCGGGATAGCTCTTGGCACGCACGCGATAGGCAATATCAGCTGTATGGTGAATCTCCTCAAAAGGGGGCGTTAGCTTATGCTTCCAGAGCTTTTCATATGTAGAGTGTCCTAGACTCTGATAGAGAATCATATGTCTTGAGATAAAGGGAAGTGGCAAAAAATCTTCTCGCCAAGCTTTCGGATCAAAAGGTGCGCGCCCAATTGTTACATGAGGTAGCCAGGGACGATCGGGATGTGCAGGAGAAAAGCCGTGATCGATGAGCCACTGAGTTAAGATCTCCTGGTAGTGTGCCACATGGGTGTAAGAGTGAAATAGCTTAGGGTGAGCCGCCACGACACGAGGCCTCTTCGGGGGCAAGAAAATCAACTCATCTAGCAGCCCACAGGGGCCATAAGGCAGCTGAGGCAGAGGAAACTCCCCTTGCAGCCTTTTCAGCTCATCTAAAGAGGCCTTCGGTAAAAAAGCCAGCGTCATATGGCGGTAGATCGGCTTGATAAGGCGTGCGTTGGGCTGTTTCTTCCGCCAGGGAGCCTCTACCTCAAATCCAAAAAAGAGTCGCGTCTCATCCATACTTGAGCCCCATCCTATAATGACGCAAATAAAAACTCAATATTAACAAACTGGTTGTCAATTATTTATATTAAAATAAAGTGTTTGTTTATTAATTAAAATTGTGTTATAATATTTATATAAATAATAAATATATACTAATTATATTCATATTCATTTATAAATAACTAACAACAAAGGAATAAAAATATGTCTAATGTTAATGGGGCAGGCTTTAGTACACCAAAGCAGCAGCCTCCTCCGCAGGGAAGGATGCCCTTTACACATAACCGTATTTCCCATGAAGAGCGACCTGGCAACAATCAAGCGCAGCAAGAAATGAGCAATCGCCGGGTCGATGAGACTCTTCGTATAACCTTTATTCTCTCCCTCTTCACTGCAAGTATGGACCTCACCGCTGACCAGGGGCCTACACTATTTCAAGGACCAATGGCAAAAACAGGAATCCATGGAACACCCTGTCATGCGCGCCATTTCTATCCCCTAGGTGGAGTTAGGTTGGTAAGCAAGTCCGGTGGAAACGTTCTCGACTTAACAAAATTTCAAGAAGAGATCAACGTCACAGGAGAGGATCACAGAGATCATAACTATGCTGACCTACTCGTTGAAAACAGAATTCGCACCTATCTTATTGCAACGCTTAACACTTTGACTCTATCTCAAGATGATAAGTTAGTTTCCGCTCTCATCGACAAACATGTTGAAATATTCCAGAAATTAGCTGAGGAAACTGACAAAGCGCGTGCCCAAGCTGCTATCATACGAGATCTCTATCAACAGCAACTTAAACTTCTTGAAGAGCTAAAAAACAAAAAGGCAAGTGATGCTCCGGCTGCAACAAAGGATAAAATCACAGCAATTGTTAATTTTCGTACCCAAATCATAAAAGTTTTTGATAATCAATCTCAAGGACCTCACGGCTACCTCCCCCTGGTCTCTTTAAATAAAATTCTAAAAGGGAGTTTTGATGAACTCGATAAAAAACTAAAGAATAACCAGATTGATGACGCCTACAACTGCTTCGACTTTGGCCTAGAATTTGACTTATATAAAGCTGAAGTGACTAGCAGATGGACGAAAATTCATGATGAGTTAAACAGACAGTGCAGCTATTTTACCAGCCTAGGAACAAGTGTTAATGAGATCAGGCAGATTTATTGTAACATCTATTCCGATTACATCTCGCAAAACCTCCTCCTCGCTTCTCTTAAAACAAGACTGAATCAGATCCTCTGCACCAGAGCAGATCCACACAGTACAACAAGAAGACAGGCGAAAAGAACGCGACTCTCCTTTTCTACTCCACCGAACGCTTCTGGACCCTCTCCCAGTTAATATTGTCGATAAAGGCTTGAATATAGCCGGCGCGATCAAGACCATACTGTGTTATGTAAGCGTGTTCAAAGACATCCATCACTAAAAGAGGCGTCGCACCCGCCAGATGACCCGCATCATGTTCATTGACCCAGTCGATAATCAGCTTTCGGCTTTTGGGGTCGCGATAGAGAATCACCCATCCGATGCCACGAATTAACCCTGTCGCTGTCAACTCCTCTTTAAAGCGATCCATCGAGCCAAACTGATCGCTGATCTCTTTATAGAGCTGACTCTCTTCAGAAAGAGCGCTCTTGCCAAGGTTCTCAAAGTAGTATTCATGAAGGCGCATCCCATCAAATTCCCAGCCAAACATACGCTTAAGACCGGCAAATTCGGGCGTGCGCATCTTGCCCGTCTCCTCCATCTCACCAAGCTCTTTTAAGAGCTTATTTGTATTCGCCACATAGCCCTTATAGAGCGTAAAGTGCATGGTCAGCAGCTGATCATCAATCCCTGAGACCTGCCCCAACAGATAGTTATAATCCTTCGCCTGATACTCAACAGAATAGAGCGATGAGCAAAACAGCAGCGAAAGCAGAAAAGAGCGAAACAACATATATACCTCCAAAAAGACATTCTTTCAAAAACTTGCATTGTTGACTAGTAGAGAAAGCCGGTAAGATAGAGTGGGATGATCCTTTTTGACCCAGTAAGCACCCCATCAGCTAGAACATATCCATCATGAGGAATCTGCTTCGTATCTTTGTTGCGTCCCCCGACTTCAAATATTGTTCCATCAATTTTGAAATCCCCCTTTTCACTGTAAAAAATGGGAAGACCTATATTTTGCACTTGATTAACAACGAAAGTCTCCCTCACCTTGCCCATAGCTGTCTGTTCAACTAGAGGAAGATAGGATGCAAAAATAAGATTGCTGTTCTCAGGATACATTTTAGCGGGGTTTCTTAGGTAAGCATGTCCACTATTTCCAGGGTAAATAAATCTGATCAAGCCTGCTTCCTGCAGATATTTCAAATAGGTAGAAACACTCTCATAATCCTTCCCCAAGCTTCTAGCCAATTTATTAGGGCTCACCTCACCAGCTGAAGAATTAATCACAAATTTGTAGAGTTGTTCAATCGTGAGTAGAGAGGGTGTTTTTAAAGCGTGCAAAGTTCCAATATCTTCATAGATGGTCTTTTGGGTGATATTCTCTATAGTCTGAAATTTCTCTCTTTCCTGCCTAATCCCCTGAAAGTAGAGATAGTAACCAAATCGTAAATAGTCATTAAAATGCTTCAAAACTTGTGAAACTTGCAGATCCGAAGCGATGCTAATATGAGAAGAGATAAGCTCTTCTAAACTAATTGTGGGTAGCGCAACTCCTAATTGAAATTCTAAATATTCCCTGAAGGAAAAACCATGCAGATGGTGAAGGACAACTCTACGTGATAAGTCATATTTTCCCTTAACCAAGTCTATCATCGAGCTACCAGAAAACAATATCCTGAATGTTGGATAGGTATCTGCGATATTTTTGAGCTCTTGATTCCAGTTGGGATATTTATGAATTTCATCAATACATAAAAACCGAACATCGGTTTCCTTATATAGATAGTCAACCAAATCCAGAAGGCGATGCTCCAAAAAAAAGAGATTATCTGCTGAGACATAAAGAGCTTGTCTCTTTTTAGCACCAGCTTCCAAAACGAGTTTGAGGAGAAGGGTAGTCTTTCCTACGCCTCTGGCTCCCATAATTCCCGTTATTAACTGGCTTTGCTTGATAGAATCAAATATTACTCTCCAATAGAAAGGTTGCTCCTCAAACTGTTCTAATATAACCCGTTGAATATCAAACACCTTCTCCATAACGACACTTAAACCTTTGGTTGCAACCGAATAATATCAGGTATTTTATTTGGTTACAACCGAACAATCACAGGTGTTTTCTTCGGTTACAACCGAATCATCACCAATTGATGTGGCGTTTGGTGAGGTTGCGGTCGATATCGTAGGCAGCGCTGATGAGCGCTAGGTGAGTGAAGGCTTGGGGGAAATTGCCAAGCTGACTGCCATCGAGCCCCATCTCTTCGGCATAGAGGCCGAGATGGTTGGCATACCCTAAGATCTTCTCAAAGTAAAAACGGGCTCTTTCGTAATCCCCTGAGCGAGAGAGGCACTCAATAAACCAAAATGAGCACATATTGAAAGTACCCTCTGTACCACTTAATCCATCATGAGCCCCATCATCTGTGTTGTAGCGATAGACTAACGAGTCAACAACGAGCTCTTTATCGATACGATCAAGCGTTGAGATCCATCTGGGGTCTGTAGGACTGATAAACTTAATCATCGGCATCAAAAGCGCTGAGGCGTCCATCGCTGTTCCGCCAAGATGCTGGACGAAGGCTTTCTTCTTAGGATTCCAAAACTCTGTCACAATGAAACGGTATATCTCATCTCGGGTGCGAATCCAGTGCTCCAAGGGTGCGGGGAAGGAGCGCTTATGAGCGAGACGGATGGCACGGTCGATCGCCACCCAGCACATCACCTTAGAGTACAAAAAGCCCTGGACACCGCCTCTAACTTCCCAGATCCCCTCACCTTTACGGCGCCAGTTCTCCACTACCCAGTTGATCAACTTCGAGAGGTTATCCCACAGGTCAATGGAGATGGGGCTTCCATACTTATTGTAGAGATAGACAGAATCCATCAATTCGCCATAGATATCCTGCTGAAGCTGTCCATAAGCGGCGTTTCCAATGCGCACAGGCTTCGATCCACGGTAGCCCTCAAAGTGGTCAAGTGTCTCCTCGGTGAGATGCTTTGTTCCATCGAGACCATACATGATCTGCAGCGAACCGTCCGGGTTGAGATCTTGACAGCGATCCTCGATCCAGCTCATAAAGGCGCCCGCCTCTTCGGTGTAACCGAGACGAATCAAGGCATAGAGAGTAAAAGAGGCATCACGAATCCAAGTGAAGCGGTAGTCCCAGTTACGCTCCCCTCCAAGCTCTTCTGGGAGACCAAACGTCGGCGCGGCGACGATAGAGCCATATTTACGGCTAGTCAGCATCTTCAACGTGAGCGCTGAGCGGTTCACCATCTCGCGCCAGCGGCCTCTGTAATTCGATTGACTCACCCAGCGGTGCCAGTAGTTGATCGTCTCTTTAAAGGCGTGGGCGACATAGGTAGGATGGTCGATCTTTTTATGGCCGGTTTTGTGGTACTCTTCTAAAACAAAAGCGGCCGTCTCTCCCTCCTTCAAGACAAATTCGGCGACGATTTTTCCCTCAACCTCTTTGAGTGGCTGCTCTGTCGCTAAGCGAAGGGTGGGAAACTTATCATCATCGGGAATAAAGAGAACATCAGTGCCGCGGTCGAGCCATTTGATTTTATGCCCTGTTCTAGCGTAGTTAAACTGTGGATCGCAAACCAGCTCAAACTTCATATCTCCGCGAACAGCCTTGGCGCGGCGGATCAGCTTTTGGTGATGCTCTTCTTTCTCAATCGCCATGAAGTCGGATACTTCCGCAATACCGCAACCAGAGAGAAAGCGGGTGAGCAAAATATTGGAGTCGGGAAGATAGAGCTGCTTTAAGTTTAACCTGTCATCAACGACTGGACTGATCTGAAAGCGGCCGCCCTTCTTATCATCTAAAAGCGCCGCAAAGATCGAGGGGGAGTCAAATTCAGGAAAGCACATGAAGTCAATCGACCCATTCTTCCCCACCAGAGCCACCGTCTGCAGATCGCCGATGAGCCCATAATCTTCAATAGGTAGATACCCCATACTTCACCCCCTTCCCTCCCTATAGCCTTTTGCCAAAAAAAGGTCTATTTCTGTTATAAGAAAGTTATGGCAATTGGCATCAATCCCAACACTTATCCCTTTGGACATCAATGGGGTAGTAAAAACCCTTGGAATAGCGAGGAGCATTCAGACGAGAATATGCGCTCCAATATCGCTAAAATATTAGGGTATTTGCCCCTAATTGGCACTGTCATCGGGATTTTGCGCTTTATAGGCCTCCTTGAGAGGGAGAAATTCTCTCCTACAGCCCAAGGGGACCTCACCACCCACAACTACCTCATCGCCTTAAGAGCTCTCCTAGAGCTCTTCAGCTTCGGCTTTGCTTTGCTTATTGTGGATCTTATCTTTGATATTATCCGAATATCCGGTCAGTAGGAACGCTATGTAGAGGAGCACTCCCTGCAAAGGCGTTATCAAAGGCTACACTAAATTCTCTACTCCTTGGATTCATCAGAACACGATAAGAGGTGAGCCAGTTATTGATATAGGGAAGAGAAAGGGTCTCCTCAAGCGGTCTACCTCTCCTATCTGCAAAAAAGGAGTTGAGCTCAGTTTGACGTTCATTGCTGTAGTGCATTGGTGTATTAGAAAGAGGATCGTAGCGACAATTGAGCGTTGAAAGGGGTATTTTTTCACAGGCTTCACGTGTGG
>JAJFMK010000159.1 GCA_021772215.1 Chlamydiota bacterium
TCCAAACAGCGGTCCCTCTTCAGCTAACCAATCACCTTCTCAATCTAGAGGAGTGATTTTTCATCAGCTCTCTAGAGGATCTGCTCTGCTTAGTGCTGTTGTTGGATCGATGTTCTTTGGGTTAGCAAGAGGTGCAGAGACTACATCTGATTTAGCTGGACGCGTTGAGAAACGAGCAGGAGAAGCTCCTCAAGTCGTTGCAAATGTTCCCACTCAATCTGCATTTCCCAATACCCCTTTTTCGTTGGGCCTTTCATCAGCAGACCATTTTCACGATTCTGATTCGTTGGGGGTAAGGCTTGACGTTGTTGAAAAAGGTGAGCAGGTCCCACCAAGCTGGCTAAATTTTGGCATTGAAGATTTTCAAGTTCGTGGAACGTATATTGTGGCATCTCAATTTCTGCATGATGTGGTTGTCATAGGTAATTACGGCTATATTGCTTATGGCAACGCTGGCTTGCATATTGTTGACGTAAGTTCCCCTAACGGCCCTATATATGCTGGATCATACGATACACCACATACTGCGTATGGAGTGAGTATCATGGGTGATTTTGCCTATATTGCTGATGGCAACTCCGGCCTACAAATCATAAATGTGAGCAATCCGAGTACTCCCACCTTGGCAGGATCATATGATACCCCAAATAATGCAGAGGGTATAGATGTTATGGGCAATTTTGCGTTTGTTACTTGTAGGATTTCTGGCCTACAGATCATTGATGTGAGTAATCCGAATATTCCCTCCTTGACGGGAGCATATGTTACGCTTGGCAGCGCTTCAGAAGTAAAGGTTGCAGGCAATTTTGCCTTTGTTGTGTTTAGTACTGATGGCCTGCATATCATCGATGTGACCAATCCTTATGAACCCACCTTGGCAGGAGTATATAATCCGCCAGGTCGTGCCTATGGAGTAGATGTCGTCGGCAATTTCGCCTATGTTGCGTTTGGTGCTGGTCTGCACATCATCGATGTGACCAATCCTTACGAACCCACATTTGTAGGAGCCTATGATACACTAAACTACTCCCAGAGAGTGAAAGTTGTGAGCAACTTTGCCTATGTTGCTGATGGCAACTCCGGCCTAAAAATCATCAATGTGAAGAACCCCAATGCCCCCAGCCTAGCAGGGTCGTCTACTCTCCCGGGTAATGCCTATGGAGTGGATGTCTCAGGCAATCTCGTCTACGTCATTGGTCCAAATTTTGGCCTGCAAATCCTTGAAGAAAGCTACCTATTATCAGGGATTCCTAAGGTAACAGACGTTGGTAATTACCAACTCGAACTCATCGCCGAAGACCCAGATTTCAACCAAGCCTCCTCAACTTTTATTGTCCGTGTCGAGGGATCTCCGGTAGCAACCGGTACCATCCCAAACCAGCTGGCAGATGTAGGAGCTCCCTTTAACTACTTTGTGGACCAGAGCGTCTTTCCAGACCCTAACGGCGATCTTGTCTTCTATTCAGCCAAAAAAACAGACCAAACTGCTCTGCCTACCTGGCTCAACTTCTCCCCTATTGGAATCTTCTCCGGTACACCGCAATCTGGAAATACAGGCACACACAACATCCAGGTTGAAGCTTATGATGGCATTGTCTTAGATAGAGCCAATACCACCTTCTCACTCACTGTGGAGCATTTTCCAGAGGTTTCAACTCCTATTCCCAACCAAGCAGCCGCTATTGACCATGCCTATTCTTTTACTGTGCCAGCAGAAACCTTTACCGACCAAGATGTGGGAGATACTTTAACCTATAGTGCTAACCCCCTCCCCTCTTGGCTTAGCTTTAACCCCTCAACGAGAACATTTTCAGGAACGCCAGCAGCTGGCGATGCAGGCTCATCTACAATTCGCGTAAGCGCAACAGATACTCCGGGAGCCGTTGCCTCTACTACATTCACCTTAGCAGTAGGAGTATTCCCTGCCCTCTTAAATCCCATACCCGACCAACTCGCTGCTGTGGGCGTTCCCTATCTCTACGCGATCCCTGGTAACACCTTCTCTACACCTCCAGGTGAGTTCCTCACCTACCGAGCAACCAAGAATGATGGCAGCTTCCTTCCTGCCTGGCTTGGCTTCGTAGGCCCAAGACTTGAGTTTCAAGGAACTCCGCAGCCGTCTGACAAAGGAAACGTTCCATTAAAAATCATTGCTGAAGACTCTAAAGGAGGCACTGCGATAAGCTCCTTTAACCTCAATGTAGTCGATGCCCTTTCTCAAGAAATCGCACGTATTGGGGGCTCTTTTGTCTATCAAATTCCAGATATGATCAACTCGCCTCAAGAACCGGTCACTTATACAGTCACCCTTAGAGACGGATCACCGCTACCTGCTTGGCTACACCACAATCCAACTACCAATATCTTAACTGGCATACCTCCAAGTAACTCTGAAGCAACCTACAATATCTTAGTCACAGCAGATGATGGCGCACAAGCACCCGTCTTAGGAACCCTCTCCTTAACTGTTGGACCCAACGCAGCACCCAAAGTGGTTAACCCCATCTCAAACCAGGTTGCACAGGTGGGACAAACCTTTAGGCTCGTTGTTCCCGACAATACCTTTGCTGATCCTAACGAAGACCCCCTCTCTCTAAGCGCAACAAGAGTCAATGGAAGAACCCTTCCCTCATGGCTTACCTTTACTGACAGAACCCTGGAAGGAAAACCGGGACCTGGCGACACGGGTACATTTAGCGACAAGACTGTCCCCTTACAGGTCTGTGCAACGGATGGTGATCAGGAAGCATGCAGCGTTTTTGACCTAAGCGTACAGGGAACTTCGAATGTTGAGAGGGCTGTATCGATTTTTGGACCTCTTTTAGCAGTAGCAGGATTAGCTTATGGTTGGTTTAACGAAAGAGGAATCCTCCTCAACCCCTGGAACCGAAAAAAATATGACAAGGGAGTAAAATCAGTAGCGATTGGAGAGCCGTTTAGTCATAAGTTTGAAACCCCAAAAGGCAAGATCAAGTTGGTCAAAGCTTTTGAAGGACGGATGATGTTTGCTGGACTTCCTGCTCCAAAAAAATTAGATGACAAGGGCTGGTTAGAGTGGCTAAAATATGATAAATCTATCCCAGGTGGCGCCCTACTTCCTCCATGGCTCCAATATGAAATAGGGGGAAATGAGTTAGCAAGTAGTTCAGGACCTAGCCAGAAAGATACAGGTAGCTATACCATTCGTGCTTATGGAGACGGCAAAATGATCCTAGAAGAAATCAGACTAAAGGTCGGTGATCAGTCAGAAACAGGAACAGAACTAACGACTAGAAGAGCAACGAAAGATCCCTCATCAGGTATGGTTCCTCTACTCGATGACGACTCTACTGCATAAATTTAGAAAGTGCAAAATTAACATCATGAGAAAAAGACGATGACATTACGAACATGGATAGTGAGTGCTGGCGAGCGGCTTTGGAGTCATAAAGACGACACCTTAGGTGACAAGCAGGCTTGTAGCAACTACAGAGGCCGCACCTTCAAACAACTCGGTAGAGGATCGGCCCTACTGAGTGCCATACTTGGATCGACGTTCTTTGGATTAGCAGGGGCTACAGAGACTATAACTAGTTTAACCAATCATAA
>JAJFMK010000160.1 GCA_021772215.1 Chlamydiota bacterium
GCTCTTGCTTCTTTACGAGCCTCATCTGCTTTTAAAATGTTTTCCCTCTTCGCCTCGATAGCAGCCATATGAACCCAACACTCTCCTAATAATCCCTTTACCCCAAATCTATCGATCAAAGCCCTAGAACCTGCCACTGTGATGCCCTCGTCGCAAAAGACCCTAGCTTTATCATATTGTCCTATTTGGAAATAGGCCTTTGAGAGCTTAAGCAGAGCTTCAACTCTCACGGGATGTGATATGCGCCGCAAAACATACTGAGCTGTGTCATAGTCAGCAGGCACTTTTGTTTTATCTAAAGCAAATGCGTATTCTCCATTTCTCAAATATAGATGGCCCAGTTTGTAGTGTTCGCTATTTAAGTTAGTAAAAATCTTACGATAGTTGTCAGCTGCAAGAGAAAAGTCCCCTGCATTTCCATTGAGAACGTTGGCAATAGCCAAGCTAAAGCGGTTTTCAGCTGTAGCCGGATGTTTTTCACCTAGCTCTCTTGTCAAAATATTATGCGCTTCTTGAAATAGGCTGATAGCATCAGGAATACTCTTGTTGAAAGCTATTTCACCCCTTAAGATCAATGCAGCCGCACTATTTAGCTCACCTCTGTTAGCAATCCTGTCTGCTTGGTCAAGAAAACTAATTCCTGATTGAAAATCTTCTTTCTTTATAGAAATTTCTGCTTGAATAACCAGAAATTGGGCCTTCAACTGAGATGTTTCGTCTAATTTTCCATCTACTACACCAACAAGGCTCTGTATTTGCTGTCCAAATTCATACCGTTCAATAAGTAGTTTAAGAAACTCAAAATAGGTCTGATAAAAATAACCACTTTGACTTTTTAACCCCGCAAACGCATCATAAGCACTCTTCACTGAGCTGTACGCATCATCAAGACGACCCTCAATACGATGAAGTTTCCCGGCTAATCCTAAGGCAAATAAGCAAGAGGGTGAAATCTGTGAGCATCTCTTTGCAACCAACTCACTAATCACTTTCGCTTCAGGATAAAGGGCCGTATATTCCGTCAAATGCTCTGCTGCTCCTAAAAAATGGGCAATTTGATCATCACTAATCTGAAGATTTAGCCTGTCAACATGTCGAGCAAGGACTGCGATCATCTTTGCCCTTTCATTATTTTCTTTAGTTTGCACACCAATTGGGAAAGATCCAAAATGTTCCAAAGTAGCAGTTAGAATTGAAATTTTCTGGTTTGAGTCAAGAAGAGATTCCAAGTCTGCTGGATTGTTAACTAAGCTAACCTGACCATCCTCTAAACGAATAACCTTCCCATCCTCCAGTTGAAGTAAAACCTCTTTAGAGGTAAGGCGCAAAGCCTCTCGTTCACTAAAGGTTACCGGCATAAACGGCAGGAAGTTGCAGAACCTCGCGGTTGCAGGATATTTTTCCGTTATCTTCCTAATATTCTCGCAAAACAGCGCATCCCGTTGACTAACCAGCGCTCTAGCACCCTCTTCCAAATCAGCCCCCTTTGCTCGTTTTGTGTTGATAAACAGCGTATTATCATCAGGCTCATCTAATAGCCTTGACTCGATCTGAAAGGATGGCCCTCCTTTTTCATTAAGCAATTGATATTGACCTATTTTCCTTCTTATTTCGGTCTCCCCAGATGCACGAAGAACACGCAAAGCCTGCCCTATGCGCTCTTTAAGAAATGGTTCTGCCTTCCAGAATTCTTCCGAAGAGTAAATTGCATAAAGGTATTCCATCCCTCTTAAGCGACTTTCAACCTCTCTTGACCTGTCAAATACGAGGTCTATTAATGAAGATAAAACTGCAAAGGTTAGATTTTGGTTCTTCTCTAACTCATACCCGTTTGGTTGTCCCACAAAATCAACTGGGGGATCTTGAGCTAAAAGAGACCTCACTCTTAGGTAATCTTCGAACCATAGCCTCTCTTTTGGTAGAGTAGGGGGGTAGTTCTTCCTGTTTGATACGGCCACTTCTAGAAGGTTAAGATTTTGTTGAACTACTCCAACGGTTGCTTTTACTATCGATTCAAAGACAATTTTGCTCTTTTTGATAAACTCTCGCATTTCTGTTGAGTCATCTTCCAACTTGAGCACGGCCTGCAGGGCACAGTCGATTAAAAATTTAAGCTCATCGTCAGATCCATCGCGCTTTTTCATCTTTTCTAAAATCTCAATCGACCTATCAACGACTCCTTCACGATTAACCGTACTCCCAAAAAAACGAATTGTCTCGAAGATTCGAATAAGAGCCATCAGAGTCTGTTTGTTCAGAGATTGAGACAGTGACACTAAAGCCTCGTTTGACTTTACAATAAGCCCGAAAAGGGTCTCTAAGGCTTGATTAAGTTTAGGAATTACAAGACTTTCGTTGGAGTTCATAATCACGTTACTAAAAAGCAAATTTAGTCCTTGAAGAAGGGCATCTTCATTATCACCAATTTTTATGTGATGCAAAAAATCTCGCATAAGAAATTCGATGATTTCACCATCAGGAACTACCGATAGCTCAAGGATCTCTTTAATTTTCCCTCTCGTTGGGCTTCCTTTCTTAAACTCCTCTACCATTTCAAGTGCGAATTTTTTGGCACTTTGGTCTGGTTGCCCTTCTTGAATCCCCTGTCTTAAATGCTTAGCTAAAGACTTTGCACTTTTGTAAGAAGGGATCCCTGCGGGAGGTCTATCCGCAGCGCCATTCAATCGAAACTGTAAAATCAAAGATAGTTGACCAGCTCCATCTTTTTGTATTATTGGCAAAAGTTCCCACTGAGAGCCAATGGTTTCTCCCTCTTCAGTCACAGTAGCGATTCCCTTTCCACCAGCCAAAATGGGAATCCAATCGCTACCACAAATTTGACGATTAAAACCACCTACGATTCTTTCTTGTGTGATAACTTCGAGCCCAGACCTTGATTTGTTACTAACAGACACACTAATATCCGATGAACCTCGTAAAGTTAAGTGACAACTATATTCACGATATTGAAAGTCGATTTGATGAAAAAGGTGATAGGCTGGCCCAAAAGAAGGGGATTGGCCAAAACCTTGTGATACTTGATATAAATCTTTCTTTGTTGTGATGGCTGGACTACTGGACATGAAATTGGTTCCCTTTTGAGGAATATAATCTTAGCAAAATCAGTCCCATTTACCAAATTATTTTTCACAGCAAATGTTTATTCTTAAAAAAAAAATGCCGAATTGACCGTGGCAGTTTCGCTGTCACTCGCAATACGCTTTAAAACCCCCATTTTTTCCATGCAAAGCAATTTTGCAAGTCCCTCCTGTATATAAAGAAAATGATTGGGCATGTATCTCGGGATTCAACGGCTGTCGAAGCGCGAGAGAAGCCTGTGCTCAAGAAGAGAGAAAAGAAGAAACCTAAAAAACGGGGACGTCCGAAGAAGGGAGAAGAGCCCACTAGGGAACCTAAACGGCTAGATCGGCAGTTGAAGATGACTCAGGTGGAGCGGTTAACGGATCTACCTAAGGAGAAACTGAACAACTCCCCCTAAATTGATTTTTTTGATAAAATTTCCCCTAAAACCAGGAGGGATTTTATGTCACAGCTTAGCTTTGCAAGCCTAACACCTAAAAAGAAGTCGCCAATTAGGGCTGAGAAGTTTCTCGAGGAAATGAATTCCATTATTCCCTGGAGGCGAATCTATAATCTAATCAAGCATCACTATTATACCAACAAGGTTGGCAGACAAGCCTATGACCTCAACCTTATGATGAAGGTATACTGTCTGCAACAGTGGTACAACTTAGGAGATCTTGCAACAGAAGAAGCAATTTACGATCGCCGCTCCTTTCAAACTTTTCTTGGAATAGACCTTTTGAATAACACTGTTCCCGATGAGACTACCATTCTTAATTTTCGCCATCTCTTAGAGGAAAACAGGTTACAGGAAAAGATATTTGAGCTGCTGAATTCCCACCTTGCTGAACGAGGGCTTATCATGAAGTCAGGGACGATTGTAGACGCTACAATTATCAACAATCCAAGTAGTACAAAAAACCTAGAGAAAAAGCGTGACCCCGAGATGAGTTCAACCAAAAAAGGTAACACCTATCACTTTGGTATGAAGGCTCATATAGGCGTAGATAGCACAAGCGGCCTAATACACAGCTGTGAGGTTACGACGGCAAAAGTAGCAGATAATCAAATGTTTGCGGACCTGTTACACGGTGAAGAAAATGCAGTCTTTGGAGACAAGGGATACGTGTCCAAAGAAGATAAGTATCACGCGAGAGATGCTGGGATTTACTGGGGAGTGTTAGACAGAAGCTCCCGAATGAGACCTCTTAGCAATAAGCAAAAAAAGAGGAATAAGAAGCTCTCAAAAATTCGATCAAAAGTAGAGCACCCCTTTCGAATAGTCAAACAACTCTGGGGTCATTGTAAGACTCGCTACCGTGGTCTCACAAAGAACGGT
>JAJFMK010000017.1 GCA_021772215.1 Chlamydiota bacterium
TGCAGGCGAAGTAGAGCTGGAGAACGGCTGACTTGGGGAGGTCGATGGGGCTTACTTGACCGGTTTTGAGGTCTCTTTCTAGAGATGTTTCGTAGTCTTTTAGTTTGACGACCTCTCTGTTGAGAAGAGAAGTGGGAGGGCTCGACCGTAACTTTTCGACGGCGGATCTAATCTGCTCTTGGCCCTCTTTGGTCTCGGGGAAGGTGAGGGAGAGGAGCGCTTCTCCAAAGACGCCGTAGTGTCGGTAGATCTCATGCAGGAGGTCGATAATCGACTTGCCCTCCAGTTTGGCGTGTAGGGTTGCCTCCATAAAGAGAGCGGTGGCGATGACTGCATCTTTATCGCGGGCGTGGGTGCCAAAAAGGGTGCCGTAGGACTCCTCGCCGCCGAAGAGGTAGCTTAATCCCCCTTCTGTCTGCTCCCACTCATGAATCTTTTCGGCGATATATTTAAAACCTGTCAGGACGTCGAAAGTGGGGCGGTCGAAGCCTTCGGTAATGCGGCGGAAGAGCTCAGTCGTGACAATCGTTTTAACGAAGGCGCACTTTTTGGGCAGCTTGTCGCATCTAGCAAGCGATTTTAAGATGTGGTAGAGCATAATGGAGGCGATCTGGTTGCCGTTGAGCCAGACGTTTTTGCCTTTATGGCGTATGATCGCGCGCATGCGGTCGGCGTCGGGGTCGGTGGCGATGAAGAGGTCGGCATCCTCTCTTTCTAGCTGTTCATTGCCATGGCGCATCGCTTCTTCCTCTTCTGGATTGGGAAAAGGAACGGTGGGGAAGTTGCCGTCGGGCTCCTTTTGACTTTCGACGTAGCTGATATTCGTAAAGCCCCATCTTTTTAACGTCTCAGGAACGAGCTGGATGCCGGTGCCGTGCAGGTTGCTGTAGACAAGTTTGACTTGATGGCCGCTTCGTTGGTTCTCTTCAGGGAAGATCTGTAGGTCGGTGATTGCGTCGAGGTAGGCGCTTTTCTCCTCCTCATAGACATGCTTGATTAGCGGCGATTGTGGATCGGCTCTTTTGACCTGTTTGGGGGAGTTAATTTTGTCCGCCTCGTTAACGATGCCGACATCGTGAGGGGGGAGAACCTGGCCGCCGTCGCTCCAGTAGACTTTGTAGCCATTGTAGAAGGCCGGATTGTGAGAGGCGGTCACCATGATGGCTGCTTGGCAATTTAGGTGGCGGCAGCAAAAGGAGGTAAAAGGTGTCGGGCAGAGCTCTTTGGAGAGATAGACTTCGATTCCATTGCCCGCCAGCACAGAGGCCGCCTCTTGCGCAAATTCTTTGGAGTGGTTGCGGGAGTCAAAACCGATAAAAACGGCGCACTTTTTGCCGGGGAAGCTTTGAAGGAGATAGTTGGCCATCCCTTGGGTGGCAAAGGCGACCGTATAGCGGTTCATGCGGTTGGTGCCGATGCCCATTAAGCCCCTAAGTCCCCCCGTCCCAAACTTTAGCCTCGTATAGAAGGCGTTTGTGAGACCTTCAATATCTTCGGCGGCCATTTTTTCAACGGCACTCCTTGTCTCCTCATCAAAGGCGGGATCGAGCCAAGCCTCCACATTCTGCTTCGTGGTAGGGTCTATCTCAGTGCTATTTTTGAGGCTCATATCTATCTCCTTATCATTTTACCCTAGTCGATTTCCTTTTCCCATTGCAAGACCTTGTAGTTGTTTAGCAATTCCAACGAAGAGGGTGCCAATAGCTGCGTCGGAAAAAGCTGGCGGAATCCCCTCGTCGGAGCCCTCTTGAAGGAGGGGGAGGAAAGGGAGGGAGCCGAGGAGGGGGGTGGAAAAGCGCTCTGCGAGGAGGCGTCCACGCCCGCGGCCGAAGAGGTGATGAGTTTTATCGGACGTTGTGAAGCCGGCCATGTTTTCAATGATGCCGGTCAGGGGGATCTGCAGCTGGTCAAGAGCGTTGATCATCTTCATGGCGTCGAGAACGGCCACCTCTTGTGGTGTTGTGACGATCAGGGCGCCGCTGATTTGGCAGAGTTGTGAGAGAGTGATCGGGACATCGCCGGTGCCGGGAGGCAGATCAATCAGAAGGGTATCTAGCTCGCCCCAATCGACGTCGTTTAGGAGTTTGGAGAGCAGGTTGGAGATAAGGGGGCCGCGCCAGACGCCCGCTTGAGATTCTTCTAAAAAGGAGCCGATAGAGATCGTTTTGATGCCAAACTTCTCAAAAGGGAGAACTCTCTCTTTCTCTTCTACTTTGACTGTTTGAGGTGTTAAGCGGCGCAGGCCCATCATAATAGGAATTGAGGGGCCAAAGATATCGGCGTCGAGAAGGCCCACTCTTTGTCCCGTTTTTCCCAAGGCAATCGCGAGGTTGACGCTCACTGTCGACTTTCCCACTCCGCCCTTACCAGAGCCAACTAGATAGACTTTAGCCTGCACGTTTTTTAAGTAGCTTTTTCAGAAGGGGATAGAACTTTGATTTTCTCGGCATAGCTATAATGTACAAAACGCACCCAAAGATGTCAATTGGGTGCGCTTTGTACATTAAAAGTTCATAAAATGTTGATTATTATACCGTTGTATATCCTTAGCCTGCACGTCGACGGATCTCCTCTAAGGTGATTAGCGGCGCATTGTCAGAGATTCCCTCGCATTCGAGTTTTGTCTTCTCCCATGCTTCTTTTGAGGTGAGATTTTGTGGCCAAAAGGGGTAGGTTTGACACTGCTTTGGGCGCACGGGATAGATTGTGCACGCCTTTCCCTCTAGGAAGAGGCAGTCGTAGGTTTTGACATGCTCTTTTAAGGAGTAGTTATCTCCTACTTTTCGGATATAGCGCTGGCAGAACTTGTCGAAGTCCATGTTGAGATATTCGGCAATCTTTTGCATCTCCTCGATTTTAAGAAAAACATAGCCAGGAGAGCCTGTGCAGCAGCCGCCGCAGCCTGTGCAGTCAAAGCGCAAGCCCTTTTTGTACCAGGGGCTAGTCATTTTTGATTTAGTTTCTGCTTGATGCCGGCAACGATGAATAAAATCAAGAAGATGACGCAGACAATGCCGACGATCAGAGCTTCGAGTTGAATGGTGGCGAGAATCGGTTTCATAAGAGGTAATTGTAACGAACAGCCTTGCTTCTTGGCAAAGAAATTGGTCTGATTGGCTCGTGGAAAGACGGGAAACAGAAAAAATGATCCTTAGTTCTTTCCTGTAGGGAAGAGCTCTGCTATATTCAGGCTGTTTTTGCTTAGTAGTTCCTTATCGAGCAATTATAAGAAAATTTGAGGCAAATGTAGTCAATTTCCAATGCCTCCTTACAACATACCAAGTAACAGCATTCTTCGAAGGAAAATAAATGGCTAAAGAGCAGAGTTTTAAATTTTTCTGGCATTTTCTCAGGAAAAGAAAAGCTCTTCTTCTTCCCTATATTGCTCTGTCGGCGTGGGTTGGTCTCTTTGGAGTCTTCAACTCATACCTATTGAAAGTTCTTGT
>JAJFMK010000161.1 GCA_021772215.1 Chlamydiota bacterium
CAGGTAGCGAACTCCTTTGATAAATTGAGTGATTATATTGTCCCTGTGCTCTTCTTGTTGGTTAACAGTGAATTGCACAATGTCTCATGGAGGGGAATTAATTTTGTCTGTTTAGGACTTATTCCTTCAATGAAAAGTGAAATGACGAACTATCTCTTTGGTTGCGCTCACCAAAAACCTTATCCCTTTTTTCAAAAGAGATTGAGCGGTGCAGTTGCTCAAGATGTGGCCATAATCACTGAAGCTTTTGAAAAAACAGTAGGGAATATTGCTATTCGTTTCATTAGAGGAGGGTCCCAATTAATCGCCTCGCTACTACTTATGGGTTCGATCCATTTTGGCTATTCGCTTCTTTTTTTGGGATGGATGCTCTGTTTCATGCTTACTAGTGCCTTACTCTCAAAGAAGATACGCTCCTATTCTCGTGAAACA
The DNA here is from genome assembly GCA_021772215.1 of Chlamydiota bacterium. GTDB lineage: Bacteria > Chlamydiota > Chlamydiia > Chlamydiales > JAJFMK01 > JAJFMK01. Next base: position 433 of record JAJFMK010000161.1, read on the forward strand.
GCGAAGACTCATTCTGAGGTTTTTGGGGAAATTGTCGATAGTTTTTCAGGAGCTAAAGAGGTAAAGCTTTTTGGGAGGGCTATCGATGAAACTCATCGCCTTGATGGTTTTCTTGAAAAGTGGAGGGTTGCATATAGGCAAAAAGGGTACTTTTTCTTAAAACTCTATCTATTTCAAGGGTTTTCGATTAGCTGTCTCATACTTGTTATGGTCTCTTTACTCATCAAGCAGCATTCAGCAGGCCTGGTTACAATTGGTGATTTTGTATACATTCTGAGCTCTACCTTCCTCCTGACAGATATGATTTGGGCGAATAATGAATTGATTGATCAGTTCAATGAGCAGATGGGTAGATGTGCCGAGAGCCTTAGCCATTTATTGAGGAGCAAAGCTGAGGGGGCTTTGGAAAGGCCAAAAAGAAAAATTGTAAGAAAGGGGGAGATATTTTTTGATTCGATCGTCTTTTCTTACAGCTCTGATCAACCCCTATTTAGGGGGGAATCTTTGAAAATCGCTGGAGGAGAAAAGGTGGGAATTGTAGGGAGGTCGGGAGCGGGAAAATCAACCCTTATCCATCTCCTTTTGGGGTTGTATCCCCTCCATGGAGGAAAGATCACCATTGATGGCGAGGAGTTGAGATTGATCTGTCAAGATTCTCTCTATCAGTCTATGGCCGTCGTATCACAAAACCCTGCGCTCTTTCAGCGCTCTTTGATGGAGAATATCCGTTTTTCTCATAAAACAGCATCGGATGAGAAAGTCGTTGAAGCAGCCTCGCTTGCAGGTCTGGAGTCTCTTATGAAAACAAATAATCCACTGAATCGAACTGCTTTCAAAATGTCCGGTGGTGAGCGTCAGCGAGTAGCATTAGCACGAGCTATTTTAAAAGATGCGCCTATCCTCATCCTTGATGAGCCGACCTCTCAACTAGATGCTGTCACAGAATTCGAGATCAAAACCTCACTTTATCGTTTCATGGAGGGTAAAACGACAATTGTCATTACACATCAGCTATCGATATTAAGTAAAATGGATCGTATTATTGTCCTTGATCAGGGGAGAATTGCCGAAGAAGGTACCCATGAAGATCTCATAGCGAACGGGGGTGCTTATGCTAATCTTTTTGGATTGTATTTAAAAACATCACCTCATGCATTTTGATGTGATAGATGGGGAATTATTAAATAATAATATGGAAATTGTATCGGTTATTGGTTTAGGGCGTATCGGGTTTCCAACAGCTCTCATTTTGAAAAAGAGTGGATACAGAGTGTTTGGCATCGATACTGATGAGAACCGCCTAAATGCAATCAGGTCGAAAACAATTGATATTTGTGAGCCTGAAATTCAAACACTTTTGAATCAATTTGAAATTTTTGTTTCTAATAAACCTGCAGCATCAGATATTTTTCTTATTTGTGTGCCAACCCCCCTTATGCCTGATAAAAAAGCGGATCTCTCTTTTGTGCATAGTGCAATCGCGTCTATCCAGCCTCATTTAAGAGAGGGTAACATGGTGGTCATCGAATCGACCTGTCCTGTTGGAACGACAGATGAGATAGCGCGTCATTTTCATGGGATTCATTTTGCCTATTGTCCTGAGAGAGCAATGCCTGGTAACCTGTTGAAAGAAATCACCGAGTGCGATCGGACAATCGGTGGTGTAGGTGAAGCTGCGACAGAAAAAGCTGAGGAGTTTTATGGCCGCTTTTGCAAAGGCAAACTGCACAAAACTGGAGCTAAGATGGCCGAGGCTGTTAAGCTTGCTGAAAATGCCTATCGAGATGTCAATATAGCCTTAGCGAATGAATTATCGATGGTTGCGAGCGGATTAGGTCTTTGCGATCAGGAGCTGCTCGCTCTAGCGAATCATCATCAGAGAGTCAACATTCTAAAGCCAGGACCTGGAGTTGGCGGTCACTGCATTCCTGTCGATCCCTATTTTATCATTGAAGCATTTCCCGAAGAGACATCTATTCTTCAGGCAGCTCGCACCACAAACGAGCGAAAACAGGTATGGGTTGAAAATAAGATCGAGGAGGAAATTCAACGATATGGGTGTAACACCATTGCTCTTCTTGGTCTCACATATAAGGCAGATACATCGGATTTTCGTCTTTCTCCCGCACTTCAGATATATCAAAATCTCAAAGAAAAGCATAGAGTCATTCCAATCGACCCATTCTACTCTAAAGGCGTTTCATTGGAGGAGGGAATTGAGCAGGCAGAGATGGTTGTCGGTCTTGTTGCACATGACGCTTTTCGTTCAGTCAATAAGAGTTCTTTAGAGGGTAAAATCGTTCTCGATTTCGCTGGCGTGTTTAAATGAAAAAAACCCTCTTTATTTTAGGAACTCGACCCGAGGCTATTAAACTCTATTCACCAATATTGAAGTGCCGTGAAAGCTCCGCTTTCCTTACAAAGGTCTGCTTGACAAATCAGCATACCGATCTTGTTCAACCCTTTTTAGAAGAGTTTAAAATCGAGGCAGATTATTCACTTCCCTTAGGTGATTCGAATGAAACCCTACATCATACGGTTACCCGTCAGATTTTAGAGTTAAAAAAGATTTTTTTAAAATCCAAACCCGATCTAGTCGTTGTCCAGGGAGATACAACCTCAGCCTTTTCTGGAGCTCTTGCAGCTCACTATCTGAAAATTCCAGTGGCGCATATCGAAGCGGGTTTGAGAACAGTGGACCTTTTTTCGCCTTGGCCTGAAGAGGCGCATCGTCGATTGATAGATCAACTGGCATCCTATTTTTTTGTTCCTACGATCTCAGCTATGAAGGCACTTATAAAGGAGGGAATCTCACCTGAGGCTATCTGGATAGTTGGAAATTCCTCTATTGATGTCCTTAATCTATTGAAAGATAAGATTCCAGATACACCCCTACTTAAAAAACGATCGATTGTCGTCACCATTCACCGCAGGGAAAATCAAGGTGAGATTTTAGAAGGAATCTGTTCAGCATTAAAAACCGTTGCTAACTCTTTTCGTGATGTGGAGATCTCTTTTTTTCTCCATCCCAATCCTCATATTCGAGAGACTGTGAAACAGCTTCTACAAGGCGTGGAAAATATCTGTCTGCGCCCACCTTCGGATCAAAAGGAGTTTTTTGAATTCATGGTGCGTGCGGCGTTCATTGTCACGGATTCAGGAGGGATCCAGGAAGAGGCACCCTACCTCGGTAAGCCTCTCCTAGTGGTTCGTGACAAAACTGAGAGACCTGAAGGTGTTGCAATGGGTACAGCTCGCCTAATCGGCACTTCACCAGAGAAGATTGTCTCTCATTGCACAGAACTTCTCGAGTGTCCCGAGATCCTTAAATCTATGACTAAAAAACATAGCCCCTATGGCCTGGGCAATAGTGGAAGCGATATAGCCTCTATCATCGAACAGGTACTTACATGAAAATATGTCCTCAAATACTATTTGCTGATCGTCTTCCTCCTTTAGTTGGAGGGGTCGAAATGCACGCTGATGCGTTTATTGAATATTTTAAAGGACATCCTATTTATCCGCTCGACGCAGTCGTTGAAACATCTTGGAAAGATATAGAATCGATACGAGCACCTTCGATCCTATTTTTTAATGGGGGCAGATGGATTGAGGAGATGCCACTTATTCGAAGGCGATACCCCTGTTTAACAATCGTATATCGGACGGGAGGTAATGAAATTATCAAAGCGCCTCTCAATCGCTTCTCTGATTCACATCAAATGCGCCAAAATTTTTGGATTGAGAATCTCAATTCAACAGTCGACCACATGATTACAAATTCAGCCTTTACAGAATCAAGGTTGAGAAACCTGGGACTGATCATTCCCTTTGTTAGGTGCGTTGGAGGGGTAGGTTCTGTTTCGTCTACGCCAAAGCAAACCCGCACTTCAAAGGCTTTGCTATTCTTTTCTGCAGCTCGGTTTGTTCCCTACAAGAATCACCTTCTACTCATAGCTGCTTTCAACGAATTATATAGAAGAGGTAAAGAATTTTCTCTAGTTCTCGCCGGTGACGGCCCACTTTTTGAAGAAGCCCAAACTGCTGCGAGGGACAATCCCCAAATCACATTTTTAGGTCGCTGCAGCAACCATGAAATTTTGCAGCAGATGGTGAACGCGGATGTCTATATACAGTTGAGCTCAGATTTTGAGACAAAAGTGCCCGGAGGTAAGTATAATCATACTGAAGGGATGGGTCGTTCAATTCTAGAGGCAATAAGCGTGGGAACTTATGTGGTTGCTGGAGATTGTTCTGCTTTTGAGGAAATTGTGACTAAGGAGAGAGGGGAATTGATATCACCTAATTCTCTTTCCAAGGTTGTCGGGGCGCTAGAGGGCATCCTTAACTCTCCACCTAAAAAGGGGGCCCCTACGGATCAGTTTGAATGGAAATATGTATTTAAGAGGTATGAGAGTCTCTATGAAAGCCTTAATCATCACTGAAAAATACCACCCTAGACCGGATCAAAGGGATGGAGGGGCTCGGGTTATTGATTCCTTAAGGCACGCTCTCGAAGATCAATGTGATATCATGCAGTTTGGCGGAATAAAGGGTGGGTGTGCAAAATTTCACTATGATTACCCAAATTTCTTGGAAAATCGTTTTGAGAGACGCCTTTCTAATCGTGAATTTATCGGGAAAAAAGTTCGTGAAGTCAGTTCTTCCTATACACACTTAATTTTCATTCATATTTCGATGCAATTTGGGCTAGAACTGTTCCCTGTAGATGAGGAGACCTTTATTTGGACTTTTCCGATGTTTCTAAGCCCCTCTTATCGTGCATCTGGTGAAATCGTTCCTGAGATGTATCTTGAAGCTGAAAAAGGGGCATTGGCTTTTTCAAATGCAATATTGACCCCAAGCCCTTTTGAAAAGCGCCAAATACATGATGTCTATGGGGTTGAAGAGGAAAAAATTTTCATGGTTCCTAGGGGAATTGATTCTTCGTTTATTTCAAAAAACGGACGAAAATTTACCTCTGCTCCGATATTTTGCTCGATTGGAAGTATTAAACCACAAAAGAATACTCTTAAGATTCTTGATCTCTTTGCTGATCTAAAAGGGAGATTTCCCTCAGCTCGTTTGCGTTTGATTGGGGCTATTCAAGATCCACAGTATGGCGATGAGGTGCAAGCTAAAATTAATCAGTTAAGTCTCAATAATCAAGTAGAGCTTCGGGGATTTGTTGAACCTAAGGAGCTTTCCAAGGAACTTATAGATTGCCACTTTCACTTGAACTCTTCAAGATGCGAAACATTTGGTCGCTCGATTTTTGAGACTCTTGCACTCGGAATGCCTAATATCGTCTTGAGAGGAGAAAATGCAGCCGAAGATTTTTTAAGAGACCTTCCGTACATAGCATTTATAGAGAGTGAAAAGGAGGCTCTATCGATAATTGAGGGGATGAGCAAACACTATGAAACGCTATCGATGATGGCAACCGAAATTGGTGAACTCTATTGTGATAGTTTCTTAGCAAATCTGTTGACAGCAACTCTTTTTAGCGGAAAGAGTCTTGCTGTATGTGATTTCGATGGAACTCTTTTCCACAAAAACGACCAAGAAAAGACAGAAAGATCTCTCATAGCTTTTAACAAATTTCCTGTTCGAGCGATCTGTAGTGCCCGTCCTCTATCGTCTCTGCTTTTGGAAATAGATCGCTATCAGCTAAAAGTTGATTGGATTATTGCCTATGGTGGAGCCCTGCTTGCAGATGGACTGGGGAATGTAAAGTGGAAAAAATCTTTGACTGAAAGAGACCTTATCCAACTTGAACGGAACGTTAGCACTACCTTTAATAGAGACCAGCAGTGGATCCAGGCCATTGTTCCAAAAGATATGGCGCCAAGTATTCCCTTTTTGAGGAGAGAGACATATTTGGATAAAGCCTATTTTACACACTGGAAGGCTTCGAAGCTGCATGCAATATGCCAACTTCTTAAAGAGATCAAGTGGAAAGGAGCTGTTGCTGTCTATGGGGACGGTGTCTATGATCGAGAAATGATTACATATTTTGATGGAAAATGGGTTACCACACAATCCGAAATGATTGGTCAACAAAGGGAGATAAATGATGCCTGATCTTTATTATAAAGGTTACTGGATGGTGACCAATCGCTGCAATTTGCGCTGTAGCTATTGTGTTTTAGAAAATGCTCCTCATCAATTAAAACAAGAACTTAGTTTAGAGGAGAAAAAAGAGCTTGTTTCCCACCTATACTCTTTAGGATTTAGAAGGCTTACGCTCTCGGGTGGAGAGGTACTTATTATCGGGAAATCACCGCCGAAGGATTTCATCGAACTCCTTCGCCACATGCGGCAGTATCGTTCAAAGGATCCCACTAAAAACCTTGAAATAGAGATGTATACTAATACGACCTATTTGAGCGAGGAGGTTGCCTCAGAAATGGAGGGGGTTGTTGATCTCGTTGCTATCACTATAGATGGTACAGATAATGAATTTCTAACAAGGATTGGGAGAAATAATGCGAGGTTCGGCTGTTATTATGATCGAGCAATCCAAGGCTGTTCTCTACTCAATAGAAGGGGGATTCAGGTAAAACTACACAGTGTTGTAGGCGAGAAAAACCATTTGCAACTTGCCGGTGAGGTCTCAGCTATCTTAGATGATCTTGAGAAAAGAGAAGTTCAACTCACAGCTTGGAAGTTTTATCAATATATGTCCTATGATATGCCCGAGCGCGATCAGTTACACTCAATTGTAAAAGGTTCCTATGAACAGTTTCAAAAAAGAGTAGAGGATGCCCTTGAAGGGCGAAAGGTTTCCCTTCACTTTAAAGATAATGAAGAGATGAATGCTTCACTTTTTAATATTCTCTCCTATGGAAATGCGCAATATATGAGAGATGGAGATACTTGGTCATCAAGTCAACGTACAGAGGATCTGCGGACATACGAATCTATGGAACAGCTGTTTGCTAAGAACGAGATTAATAAAGAGCGGTTCAATCATTTTCATGGAATCTTTCGATGAATGAACTCATTGTTACAGTAGATCTTGATTGGGCTTGTGAGCCTGCCATTGAAGAGACAGTTGACTTCTTAGTTAACCAGGGTGTTAATCCAACAATTTTTATCACTCACCGATCAGCTAGAGTTGAAGCTAGTCTTCATGAGATTGATGTAGGGCTCCACCCTTTTTTCGATCAAAATTCTTCACACGGCTCGACAATAAGTGATGTGGTAAAGTGCGTGTTTGGCTTTCCCCATAATCTACCAGCATTTCGCAGCCACCGCTTTGGAAATTGTAATTTATCAAAGCAGGCTATGTTTGAGGCTGGAATGTTGATTTCGTCTAACGTCTGTACTGATTTAGAGATCATCTCGCCTTTCAGAGACCGATTTGGTTTTTTAGAAGTACCTGTTTTTCTTGAGGATGGGGGATATCTTTGGCAACAACGCCCCTTGGAAATTAATCCGATGCTGAAAGAGAAAATTCTTGGTCCTGGCAAGAAGGTAATTATCATCCATCCTATGCACTTTGCTATCAACTCACCCAGTTTTTCTTATATGTGCAAAATCAAACAGTCTATGAGTCGACAAAATTGGATTGGAATGACGAAGAAAACTCTTCATGATCTTCGATGGAAAGGTCCAGGAATTACTGATTTTATTAAAAATATTATCGAAGTTTCTCCGGGAGTTTGTCCATTAAGAGATCTTATTACAACGGGTTAGCGTTGAATACTCGTCGCTAACAACTGCTTTGATTGCAAAATCATAATGGTCAATTTCAAGGCAGCGATCAAAATCCTCTGAAGGATACTGCCACTGATCTTCAGAAAAAAAATATTGTCCTGCTCCTAACCTTAACTCGGCAAAATAGGGAGTAGGATCCATCGTTGTGCCGTCTATTAACGTTTGTATATACTTTGCGCAAATATCATCCTCTAATGAGGGAGTTTTTCCCTCATGACCCATCGGAAGAATGGTTACTTCTGGCTCAGAGAATGTCTTGAGAAAATTAACTGTGGCAGATGCATTAACGAATCCTGCAAGAAGTATTATATCCGCATCTTGAGACATAAGAACTCCTTTTGCTCCTGCTTCAGTTCTATGTATAACATCTCTGTTAGCTATTTCAACATCTCGAACACGTGTCGGAGAATTCGGGATATGGTAAATGCGCCCATCTAATCCCCTCTCAGATTTTCCTATAATCAACGGGTTGATGTGGTCTGCAGCTAGACGCTCGACTACAGCCTGTTTGACAGCAAGTTTATATGAGGTAGGATTCTGTTCTAGAACATAACAGGCGGTCGTACACGCACGAAAGACGTCAATTACAATAGAAAATTTCATTATAGTACTTATGAATTTTAACGATGAGCGTCTCTTTTTCGTGTCGTGGCATGGATAAGTGTATCGAACAGCCTTGCTTCTTGGCAAAGAAATTGCTACGATCGACTTCTATGTTAGGAGTGTTTTATGGACTGTCTTAAGATCGATCAACTTATTGAAGAGAGCCATCTTCTCAAACATGAATTTTATCAGGCGTGGAATGAGGGGCTTCTTTCTAAAGAGTGTTTGAAGGAGTATGCTCTGAATTACTACCACCATGTGAAAGCGTTTCCGAGATATCTTTCGGCCGTTCATGCCAACTGTGACGAGGAGAGCACAAGAAAAATATTGTTAGAGAATCTCGTTGAGGAGGAGGGGGGCGATCCGAACCACCCGAAGCTCTGGCGCCAATTTTGCCTCTCCTTAGGGGCTAGCGAAGAAGAGATCGATGCGCATCAGCCGCTCGCTTCGATGAGAGATCTTGTTGAGACGTTTTTCGAAATATCTAAAGAGAGATCGACTGAAGAGGGGGTTGCTGCCCTTTACGCCTACGAGAGCCAAATTCCTGAAATTTCGCGCAGTAAAATCGATGGGTTGATTAAGCATTACGGCATGAATGATCCCAAATGCTGGCAATATTTCCATGTCCATATTGAGGCAGATGAGCTGCATCGCAAAGAGGAGCGTGCTCTCTTAGAAAAATTTTCTGATAACATTGAAGCCTCTGTAGGCGCTGTTAAAGAGGTTTTGGCAAAATTAAATCAATTTTTGACTGAGATGATGGAGATACACCCCACTGCTTGTCCAAATTAGTCGCTTCTGCTAAGCTATGACCATGTCTTTTTTTGTCGTTTTGACATCTGGCAGAACCACAACGGGGCTTTAAGCCCAGAATTTCCCCCTACTCTCATTTCATTTGTCATAACTTAAATTTTACTAAAAAATAGGGATAGTATGCAGAAAGCACGGGAACACTGGAGTTCACATCTAGGATTTATTTTAGTTGCGGCCGGCTCCGCAATCGGCCTGGGGACGTTATGGAAATTCCCTTATGTGACGGGAGAAAACGGGGGCGGCCTCTTCGTTATCATCTATATCGCCTGCACCTTCTTGATTGGTCTGCCGGTATTTATTGCCGAATTGATTATTGGTCGTGCCGCTCAAAGGGGAGCTGTCGGATCTTTTGCCTTCCTCTCGCACAACCAGACCTTCTGGAAAGGAGTTGGCTGGCTCGGTGTGCTCTCCTCCTTTTTAATCATGTCCTTCTACAGCGTCCTCGCCGGCTGGGGTATGAACTATGTCTTTATGAGTTTGACCCAGTTTTGGGAGGGAAGAACTCCCGCAGAGATCTCACAAGCGTTTACGATCCTCTCCTCCTCAGGTGATATCACACTCTTTTGGCACCTCGCTTTCACTGCTTTGACTGTCGCGGTCGTTCTTCCCGGAATCCGACAAGGTATTGAGTACTGGAGCCGCTTTATGACCAGCTCGCTCTTTGTAATCCTGCTTGGCCTTGTCTGCTACTCCTTTACCCTCGAAGGCTTTGGTAAAGCCTTTAACTTTCTCTTCTCACCCGATGCGAGCCGACTTACTGCTAAGGGAGTCCTGCAGGCGCTTGGGCTCTCCTTCTTCACATTGAGCCTCGGTCAGGGAATTATGATTACCTATGGAAGCTACATGAGAAAGAGCGATAACATCCCTAGGACTGGGGTGATCATCGCTGTGACTATTACCGTGATCTCCATGCTTGTTGGTCTGATGATCTTTCCTATTATCTTCACCTTCGGCTTTCAACCGGAAGAGGGACTTGGGCTGGTCTTTAAGACCCTGCCTGTGCTCTTTAGTAAGCTCCCCGGGGCGCTGATCATCTCGACAACGTTTTTTATTCTCTTCGTCTTCACTGCACTCACCTCCTCGATTGCTCTGGTCGAAGTGGTTTCTGCTAACTTTATCGATCTTTTGGGCTGGTCAAGAAGAAAAGCAGTGCTCGTTGTGGGAATTAGCTGCTTTATCTTCGGAATCCCTTCAGCGCTCTCCAATACCGATCTCGTCTTTGCCAATTGGAAGCTGGTCTACGGTAAGACCTTCTTCTCGACTATTGATGAATTGGTTTCAACCTGGTTCCTTCCACTCTGCGGCCTACTTACTGCCATCTACGTCGGCTGGTTCTTCGACCGCAAGCAGGTGGAGCATGAGTATCGCTCCGGAACAAACACCATTCGCTTCTTTAGACCCTGGATCTTCTTTGTGAAGTGGGTCGCGCCGATTGCTGTGATTACCATCATCTTAAATACCGCCGGCGTCATCAACCTCGATGGTGGTCAAAAAGAGGTGGAGCAGGAGATGGAAGTTGAGACGGTTAGTCGCTCGTAACTTTCTAATTGTAAATGTAATACCTTTATATCCGACTAAAATGAAGTTGAACTTCAGAATAGTCGGATTTTAGCCCCTTCTATGGAGTAGCTTAGCTTCTCCCTCTCTCTCAGATCACATACATTCTTAATAAGTGATTTACAGCTAATTTATTAAATATTAACAATTTTTCGTTATAATATTTACTTTAATATTAGGAAAAAAATGGTTTCATATTTAAGTGATAGCTGGTTCATTCTGCCTGCTGTAGGAGGGGCTGTTATGGGCTCTATAGAGAATATATATAAGACGGGCTCTCTTTGGATAACCCCTGAAAAGGAAGCTGTAGATAAGAGCACTATTGTAAATCAGGTTAATCGATGGAGAGAGCGGGATAGAAAGGATGGCGGTCTCTTTATCCCGGGAGATTCAATTCTTCTACATGTTCCTGTAGCTCTATTTAGCCTAATCGATGGCGTGAGAGGAAGTGAGTCGAAAAGCGTCATGGATGTATCTTATCGCGTGGCAAAAAATCTTGGGTGCATTCTCCTTCTTCCCGCAGCAGAGACTCTCTTATCCACTCATTTATCGGTCATTTTTAGAATAAAATATACAGAAGCACTTAAAGATAGGACCGGTCATGATCTCTCTGGCCACGCCTTACTTCAGACCCTGTTTTCTCTCTATGTATTACGCACTGCAACGGCTTTGAATCCAATTTGTTCTCCAAGTCAAAGACAGCTCTTTGAGCTCTACTGCGCTGCTCTATCGATCACTGATGGGGTCTGGGTGTACAAGACAGCTTCGAGGCACCACTCTGTTGCTGAAATGGTCTCAGCAACCGCCTTAGTTTCTGCTACCAATTTTGCAGTGTATCAAAGCGTTAACGGCATTTCTAACCTCGCCAATATGTTTTTCTGAGTGTGCTGAGGTGAGGCTCAACCTTAAAATTGCCTTCTGAACAGTTGGCGGACGCACTGTGAATGAGAGAAGGCCCTTCTCTTTAAATTTATCTTCTAGATTATCTGTCGCTAAAATGGGGATGATATGAGACTTTGCGCTCATACACTTTACCAAAGAGGCGAGATGGGTCCTTCTGTCATCGAGAGAGGGCATGAGGTCTAGGCATGCGTTGATAGCGCCGAGGGTTGGAGGGGCCATGGCTGTCGTGTAGATGAGGCCGGGGCAGACATTGACCAGGTGCTCTAACATGTCGTTGCTACAGGCAAGAAAGGCGCCTGAGCAGCCGAACGCTTTACCGAAGGTGGCGACAAAGAGATCGATTTCGAGATGGTCTGCTGAGCCGTTGGCTTTGATGACGCCAAAGGCGTGGGCATCGTCAACGAGAAGATGCGCGCCGAAAGCTTTTTTAAGATTGATTAGTTTGGGCAGGTCTGTGAAATCTCCCTCCATGCTAAAGAGTGATTCGGTGACGATCCAGGCGGGTTTTTCTGCTTTTTGCAGGAGGGACTCTAGATGGCCTAGATCTTGATGACGGTAGCGTACCAGTTTGGCTTTGGAAGCGAGGGCGCCGGTGATTAGGCTTTTGTGGCAGCTATGGTCAAGGAGGAGGGTTTTGGCGTTGAGACAGGGGAGGAGTGAGCTATTGAGCTGGTAGCCGGAGGGGAAGAGAAGAGCCGCCTCGCGGTTTGTGAAGAGGGCAAGTTTGGTTTCGAGCTCTTGATGGTACGTTTTTGTGCCGGTTAGGAGGCGCGAAGAGCTCGCCGAGGTGCCAAATTCTTTTGTGGCATTGATCGCCCCTGCGATTAATTTGGGATGTTTAGAGAGGTTAAGGGTGTCGTTACTGCAGAAGTTAATGAACTTTTGCCCCTCAAATTCGATGTAGGGAGCCTCGAGATCTTCGGTCAGCTTTAGCTTACGTCTTTTTGACATCTTTGAATCAGCTGCTCCGTTTCAGGAAAGCTAGCTCGTTTTAGCGCTTCATCTAAGGTAAGCCAGACCGCTTTAGTTACCTCGGGCGGCCTTGCCACAGCTTCCCCTTTGACAGTGGCGAGGAAGTAGGTGACTTGCTTAAGCTGGCCGTTTGTCTCGTAATTGGAGATCAGGGGTGGACTCTCTAGCCACTGAGCAACATGGAGCGAGGTCTCTTCGGCCAGTTCGCGTTTGGCAGCCTCTTTTGGCTCTTCATTAGCTTCGCCGTGGCCTTTGGGGAAGCCCCAATTGCCATGGTTGTCGAAGATCATGAGAACTTCTAAGCCATTTGTGCCTTGGCGGTAGGGGATGATGCCGTAGGAGCGCTCCATTTTAGCCTTTGTATGGCGCGAAGACGACGACGGCGTTGTGGCCACCAAAGCCAAAGGAGTTGGAGATGCCCACCTCGACCTTAAAATCTTCTGCCTCTGTAGGAATAGAGAAGTTGATGATCGGCTCGGGGTTATCGAGGTTGATGGTAGGGTGGATCTTGCCGGTATGGATCGCCATTACCGTCGCGACAGCCTCCATCCCACCGGCAGCGCCGAGGGTGTGGCCGATCATTGACTTTGTGGCGTTGAGTTTGATCTTTGAGGGGTCGCTGAAGACTTTTTGGAGAGCCTTGATCTCAGCCACGTCACCGACAGATGTCGCCGTGGCGTGGGCGTTGACGTAGTTTACTTGGGAGGACTCTACTTCGGCATCTTCTAGCGCTCTTTGGATGCAGAGCGCCACACCTTTACCTTCAGGGTGAGGGCTTGTCATATGGTAGGCGTCGCAGGATATACCGCCGCCGAGGTATTCGGCGAGGATCGGAGCGCCTCTTGCAAGGGCGTGGTCTAAGCTCTCAAGCACGAGGACGGCGGCGCCCTCACCCATCACAAAGCCATCTCTGTTTATATCGAAGGGGCGCGACGCTTTTGTCGGCTCATCGTTACGAGTGGAGAGAGCTTTTAGGGCGCAAAATCCGGCAAGGCCCATCGGTTGGATTGCCGCTTCGACGCCTCCTGTCAGCATGAGGTCAGCATCGCCTTTACGGATATGGTCGGCAGCGGCGATGATAGAGTAGTTGGCAGTGGCGCAGGCGGTGGAGATGGAGTAGTTAGGCCCCATCATATCAAATTCCTCGGCGAGAAGAGAGCCGGCGATGTTGGTGATGATGTGTGGAACGAAGAAGGGGGAGACGCGACGTGTCCCTTTGGTCAATAAGATCTCGACGCCTTCCGTGTAGGTGGACATTCCACCCATTCCCGATCCGACGATAACACCATATTTTGTTTTGTCGGCCTTTTCTAAAAAGGCTTGGTCCAGCTTAGCAGACTCTAATGCCTTCTTTCCGGCAACCATAGTGTATCGGATAAAGGGGTCAGAGCGTCTTGCCTGCTTCTTATCCATGTAGTCGCCCACTTCAAAGTCGTCGATTGTGGCGGCGATTTTCGAGGGAAACTCCTCGGTGTCAAAGCGGCTGATCAGCTTCACTGCGCTCTTACCGGCTAAAAGGGCGTCATAGAACTCTTTGGGGTCACACCCATGGCAAGAGACTATCCCAATTCCTGTGACGACAACACGTTTTTTCTTCATCCGGCAAGCCCTCGACTCTTTTTAGATTCGACATCGATATTCACATCGACGATTTTAGACGCATTCCAGAGATTTTCTAGCTGATACTTCTCACGCATTTGGGGGATCATGATATGGACGACAATTTCACCGTAATCGAGCACAATCCAGTCGCCCTCTTGGTCACCTTCGACAAAGAGCGGTTTTATACCCAACTTAGATAGAGTATCGACAACCTGTCTAGCAAGTGAGATTACATGGCGCTCCACAGTTCCTTCAGTGATGATACAGTAACTTGTCATCAACTCTAAAGGACGCAAGTCCAGTGCCAAAATATTTAGCGCTTTTTTATCAAAAAGCGCCTGTGAAATAGTATCTAAAATTTCTGCGGAATTCATCTATAATTAAAATTGTAATGCTATAAGTATAGAGCTTTTTGCTCGATTCTGTCAAGCAGGCTCGAGGGGAGAAGATCAGAGCAATTGGCTCGTTTTTTGAGCCGTTTTCTAATTTCCGTCGCGGAAAGTTCGAGAGGGTTGATCTCTACGTGCCCCTCTTTAATAAGCTCTTGAAGATGAGTGGGTTGATAATTGATACCCGGTCTAGCTCCCCAAAGTGGCTTTGCCAAGCTAAAGAGCTCCTTATAGTTTTTCCATTGAGTGAGGGTCGCTAGCTGATCTTCTCCCAAAATAAGGAAAAGTTCGATATCTTCCCTCGAAGATAGGTAACTTTTGACCGTATCGATGGTATATGAGGGTGGCTCTCTTGTCGCTTCGATAGTATTTACTGTAAGCCCATCAAATCCCTCGATCAGCAGCTTTAGCAGTTCAACACGCTCTTCGAATGGAGCGATAGGCTGCTCACTTTTTAAGGGGTTGGCGCGCGCTGGAACAAAGAGAACCTCATCGAGCGCTCTCTTCTCTTTGATCTGCAGAGCGAGGTTTAGATGTCCTAGATGGGGGGGGTCAAAAGTGCCGCCAAAGAGGGCGACTCGTCTTCTACTCATACGTGAAGAGTATGACGCTCGGACTCCTTTTTGTGAAGCATCGCCTTCCACTCTTCGGGGAGATAGGTCTCTTTGCGTAGCGCCTCGATGCGCTTTTTAAGAGGCGGATGGGTGGCGAAGATTTCTGAGAAGCTGTAGCGAAAATCGAAGTAGAGGTGCGAGTAGGCCATGCCTGTCGATGGCATATCTTGGAGCGATTCTTGTCCAATCCGAAGGAGGGCATCAGAGATACCTTGGGAGCTTCTGGTAAACTGCACGGCGCAGGCGTCAGCGAGGAATTCGCGCTGTCTGGAGACGGTGGCGCGTAAAATAGAGCCGAAGAACCAGGAGACGGCGCCGGCTGCTAAGAAGATGAGAGCAATAAGGTAGATAAGGGGTGGCGAGCGGTTGGATTGCGTCGTCAATCTTGAAGCAAAGAGGAGGCGCATGGCGATGTAGAGGATAAAGAAAAAACCCATCAACATTGCCGAAAGTTGAAGGCTGATGCGCATATCACCGTTGTAGATGTGGCCAAATTCGTGGGCGATGACGCCTTGCAGCTCGTCGCGGCTTAGTTTTTCTAAGGCTCCTCTTGTGATACAGACAGCCGCCTTCTCCGTCGTTAGGCCGGCGGCAAAGGCGTTGATCTGGTTCGCCTCGAGAATATAGATTTGTGGCATCGGCAGTGAAGAGGCGATCGCCACCTCGTTGCAGATGTTGAGCAGCTGCCGTAAATAGGGATCGTTTGTCTCTGGGTCAACCTGCCGAGCGCCCATCGATTTGGCCACAAAGCCGCCGCCCTGCCTTTTGTACATAAAGTACTGTATCAGCGCCACGCCAACGGTGATCGCTAAAAAAAAGATGGCAAAGAGGGGATAGTCAAACTGATAATCCTCACCGAGGTAGCCGTAGAGCAGAAGCTCGACAAAGGCGGCCATGGCAAGTGTTAGCAGGATAAAAGCGAGCAGATACCACTTGGTCCTTTTTCTTGCCTTCTCCTGTGCGCGCCAAAAATCCATTAGAATGCGACTTTAACAGGCTCTTTTGCCTTTTCGGTTGTTATTTCATAGAGATCGGCAGGGTGGTGGCCAAATGTTGTCGCAAGAAGCTTAGCTGGAAACTCCTGCTGCGTAGTATTATAGGTCAAAACCTGGTCGTTATAGGCCTGTCTGGAAAAGGCGATGCGGTTCTCTGTCGAGCGCAGCTCCTCTTGCAGCTGGTACATACTCTGGTTGGCCTTGAGGTCGGGGTAGTTTTCTGAAAGAGCGAACAGCTTGCCAAGCATGGCGGTAAGGCCGCTTTCAGCCACCTGGACGTCGCGGAGGCTCCCTTCTGCCGGTCCGCCTGCCTCTTTAAGAGCTTTGATCGCTTGAGCTGCTTGGTTTCTGGCCATCACGACTGCCTCTAGCGTTCCCCTCTCATGCTGCATGTACCCTTTGACAGTCTCTACGAGGTTGGGGATCAGGTCGTAGCGGCGCTGCAGCTGAACATCGACCTGGCTCCAGGCGTTGTTGACTTGGTTCTTTAGACGGACGAGCCTATTGTAAATTCCTAAGGCCCAAAGAGCAACAGCTCCGGCAACGATGATAAAGATGACAAATAGTGTACCCATATTCCACTCCCTTTTCCCCACTATCTAACAAAGAACGATTAAACGAGCCAGAGCAATTCGCGATATTTGGGCAGAGTCCAGAGGGCGTCATCTACTAGAGCCTCCAGCTGGTCGATTGAATGGCGGCTCTTAAGGCACTGGGTGCGTACCCGGGTGGAGAACTGCATGGCGCGCTCATGGAGAGGCAGATTCAACGCCTGATTTCTGACGCTTTCGAGAAAGTCGATATCTAAGATGGCCGATTCGATCAGCTCGCTTAGCTGTGTCAGCTTATCGAGCTGGTGGGTCAGGTCGCGCCCTTTTCCCATGTAAAGCTTTTGATAGGCGAGTATCGACTCAGCGCGCTCTTTTTGGCAACGGATCGCTACAGGAAGAGCGTTTGTTTTGAAGAGCTCAATGAGTAGCTTAGACTCGACATCGATCTGATTGATATAGTGCTCCAGAGCTACCTCGTAGCGACTCTGCAGCTCGTCTGGGGTAAGAATCTTCTCAAAGAGGGCAAAGGTGGACTCATCAATTAGAGCTGAGAACGCTTCGACAGAGTTAGCAATCTGCTCTAGGCCGCGATTTTTGGCCTCCTGTTGCCACTCTTGGCTGTAATTATCACCACTGAAGCGGATGGGGTGTGAAGCTTTGATGAAGGGTTTTAAGGTCTCCTTGGTGACATTGATGAGCTCGTCAGAGGATTTAGCTTTTGCCGCTTTTGGCTCGAGCTGATCTAAGATCTCTCCCAAGCTCTCGGCAACGACAGCGTTGAGTACGGTCATCGGAAGCGACGGGTTTTGTGAGGAGCCGACAGCGCGATATTCAAACTTATTTCCTGTGAAGGCAAAGGGAGAGGTGCGGTTTCTATCTGTCTGATCTTTCTTTAAGGGGGGAATCACATTGAGCCCCAAATCATAGGTTTGGGCTCCCTTTTTCGGGCTCTCGACATCGCCCTTTTCGATGCCATCGAGAAGAGCTTCGAGCTCTTGGCCTAGGTAGACGGAAATGATGGCGGGTGGTGCCTCATGACCTCCGAGGCGGTCATCGTTGGAGGCGGAGCCGATCGAGGCGCGCAGCAATTTGTGATGGCGATGGATGCCGTGCAGGATCGCCACGAGCAAAATAAGAAAGTGGAGGTTATTCTCTTCAACTTCTGAGGGGTCAAGGAGATTGAGCCCTTCGGAGGTCTGGAGCGACCAGTTGCTATGTTTACCCGAGCCGTTGAGCCCGGCGAAGGGCTTTTCATGGAGAAGGAGACTTAAATCGCCATCGTGGGCTGCCTGACGCATCAGCTCCATTAAGATCAAGTTGTGGTCGATGGCTAAAGTGGTGCGCTCATAGATGGGGGCCACCTCATGCTGCGCCGGGGCCACCTCGTTATGGCGTGTTTTGACAGGGATGCCGAGCTCTAAAGCTCTCTCTTCAAAGTCGCGCATGAAGCTTAAAATACGATCTTTTACGGAGCCAAAGTAGTGATCCTGCATCTCCTGGCCCTTGGGAGGTGGAGCGCCGATGACAGTCTTGCCCAATATAAGAAGGTCAGGTCTTAAGTTTCTAAATGAGCGTTCAATAACAAAGTACTCCTGCTCTAAGCCTAAAGTGGAGAAGACATGATCTACTTTGATTCCTGTGATATTTAAGAGTCTCTTCACAGCGAGGTTAACCAGCTGATCAGAGCGAAGAAGGGGAATTTTCCAGTCGAGCGCCTGGCCATGCCAGGAGAAGAAAACGGAAGGAATACAGAGGGTGTAACCATCGCCCCCTTTCCAGAGGAAGGGAGGTGAAGAGGGATCCCATCCGGTATAGCCGCGCGCCTCATAGGTGCTGCGCAGGCCTCCCGAGGGAAATGAGGAGGCATCTGGCTCTCCTTGGATCAGCTCCTTGCCGCCAAAGTGGTCGATCAGCTGGTCGCTGAGTGTGAGCCAGTTGATGAAAGCGTCATGTTTTTCGGCTGAGGCGCCGGTTAAGGGTTGAAACCAGTGTGTATAGTGGCTGGCGCCATGTTCCATCGCCCACTCTTTCATAGCGAGAGCGATAGTGTCGGCATGGGCGAGATCGAGCGGCTCTTTTCCTAAGATGGCTAGCTGGATGTTCTTAAAGACATCCTTGGGGAGCATACGCTCCATCACCTTTCGATTGAAGACCAGCTTGCCAAAGGATTCAGTGGAAGCAGGAATTACTCCCTTAATACTTCCCTTCTCCGCCTTGCCGGCACGGCAGACCGTCTCTAATCTCTGATTATTCATCACCAACCCCTTTGACCTTACCCTATAAGATTTCCCAATTATTTTTCAGGCTTATCTTGCGGAGGATCGCGTCGGGGTTGACCGAGATGGGGTTTGCTACAGAGTTGAGCAGTGGCAGATCTAAGTGGCTGTCGCTGTAGGCAAATATCTGACGCTCAGGGGTTTTGAGCTCTGCAGCCACATACTTGGCGATTTGTAACTTCACCTCGCCATCGAGTATCGATACCGGCTCTTTCCAGTCGCTCGCATACCAGTGAGTGATGCCAAATGCCTCAGCAATGGGTTTGACGATGAAGCTTGGTGAGCTAGAGAGAAGGAGCAGGTGATGGCCTTGACTTCTGGCCTCTTCGAGGCGCTTCTTAGCTTTTTTGTCGATAAGAGAGGGAAGAGTCTCAGCGACAAAGCTATCGGCAAAGAGGGTTAGCGCCTCTAAGCTATGGCTCTTTAAGAGGCGCTCCTTGGCTCGTCGATGGATCGACTCGATGGAGAGGCCAAAGTAGCGATGAAGAAAATAGTCTGTGACGTTAGCGATGACTGTTGATCTAGGGAGTTTGCCCTTGGAAAAGAGCCAGCGTCCGAAAGTAAAGCTGCTATTTTTTGTGATTAAGGTTCCGTCGAGGTCAAAAATCGAAAGGTTAGGTTTGTGACTTGAAGGCTGCAATCTTTTCCTCAATCTCAACGAGTCCGCTGATCACCTTTTCAAGTTCTTCTTTCTCTTCTTGCTCCTGAGCATCGATTAGGAGCGCCTGCTCAAAGTCAAGGCCACTTGTCGCTTTGGACCTTTTCAAGCCTTCAAGTCTAGCTTTGATCTCCTTCTTACGCTCAGCTCTTTGCTTTTGCACCTCTATGAGATTTTGGAGATACTCTTTATCCTTAGTGGGGAGATTAAGCAGCAACTCCTCGCGCTTTTCAGCGAGCGCGCTCTGGATCTTTTTAAAGGACTGCTCGATATCGCGCTTCTCTTGTGTATTGCAGCTAAGCGTCTGTTTCTCATTTTTGAGTAGCTGTTGCTGTTCTTCGACGCTATCTATTGAGTTGCTGCCAATTTTTTCTAAGGTGTCGTCGAGTTTTTGGAGGAAATCTTGAACTTCTTTCTTCCTCGCCTCTTCCTTTTCGCGCTCGCGACGGTTGAACTCTTCAACCTCTTCATCGAGCTTTTTGTCGATCGGCTCTTTCACTTCCATGATCTTTTCGCGAATATCTCTGGCGTGGTAGCGGTCGAGGCGTGTCCTTTTTAGCTTAGATAGAAGGGCAGAGAGCCTCTCTTCAGCAGCGCGTGTTGTAATAGAGCTCTCTTCGATCTCTACGACAATCTTGGCAAGCTCTTCAAAAAACTCTTGCATCTGCTGGGTAGACTCTTCCTTTCTCTCGGCAAACTCCTTTTTACGCTCCTTCTCCTGCTCTTTGATCATATCCCAAAGTGAGCTCAAAGCGGTCCGTGTTTCGTTGAAGGCAAAGGTGTTTAAAGTAAAGAGCTTGGCAAGCTTTTGCATCTCTTTGATCTGATCACGAATCGCCCCCATTGGCTGTCTTGGATTCAGCTGGTTCTTAGCTTCTTTGACAAATTGGATCACTTCGTCGGCAAAGCGGCTGCTCACAGATTGGATTAGCTCCTTCCTCTTTGGAAAAACGGTGTTACCAAGCGTTGAGAGACGATCAAAAAATTGATTTTTGGTGCGGATGCGCATGTTGGTGCGGATCAGCTCTTTGCGAAGGGCGTTGATGTGTGTGGCGAAGGCATTTAAGCTGTTTAGCAGCCCCTGCTCCTCTAAAAACAGCGTCTGGCTCTCTTTTGGGATGTGGGGACTATTGGCAAAGGGCTCATCAGTAAAGCTTGCTGCGGTAATGCCACTCTCAATCTCTTTTTCTAATGAGGAGATAGCCATCTCGATCTGCTCTTCGGCATAGGCGCTCTCTTTTTGGAGGTCCTCTTTCTTTCGTCTGGCTTCTTGTGTAGATAGGGTGAGTCTCTCCCAATGGGCTGATCGGCTGGTCGGATTTTGTAGATTCTTCAAAAGCTCTAAAAGAAGTTTTCGTCCCTCCCAAAAATCTTTAAATTTGGGTGGGCTTAAGGAGAGGGCATTATCAATGAAAGAAAAGATATGAGTGATCCTCTCCTCTTCATTTTTTAATTCCTCAAGCTCTTTTAAGAAGGCGGGATCTAGAAGGATTTTGTCTTCACTCTTCTTCGTCTTTTCCTCTACGGGCGTGGGCTGCTCTGTATTTTTCTCTTGGCTGGCAAGAGAGTCTTCTAGATCCATAACTTTATTCATTGTGAGACTGTGTTGTTCCCCCTGTCTTATTTGTCATATTAGATGATCCTCTCCATTTCAGTCAAAAGAGAGCGTAGGGATGGCTAAAAAAAGGGAAAATCGGTTTAATGATTTTTTATTAAAAGGAGGTTATCACGTGTCACGTATCAGTTTTGAAGAGGGGTTAAAACTTTTTAAGGAAGCGTCGATCGAAGAGTTAAAAAAAAGAGCTCATGAGATTAGATGTCAAAAAAATCCCTTACCTCAAGTCACTTTTGTTCTTGATTCCAACCCCAATTACACAAATGTCTGTAATGCTGACTGCTCTTTTTGCGCCTTTTATCGAAAAGGAAGTGCTAAAGATGCC
>JAJFMK010000162.1 GCA_021772215.1 Chlamydiota bacterium
GCGCATCGCAGCTGTTTTGAGTTGTTTGTTGAGAATAAGCCGATTGCTGGAGGTGCATTATTGCCCCACTGGTTGAAGTACAATGAGGGAAGGAACCAGTTAGAAAGCAATTCTGGTCCAAGAGAGGGAGATGATGGGGTATACATTATTCGAGCATATGGGCAAGGGGAGATGATTTTGGAGGAAAGAATCCTTATGGTCAACAGTCCAGCTAACTCTTCAGAAGAGGATGGGATGCGTATGCGGTTGTTAGATGCGTCTGATGTTTAGAGAACTAGCTACATAAGGTTGGAGACGCATTGCAGCGTTGGTCCCTGAGTTGAAAATAAAATTTGTCGATTGGAAGAGAAGAGCGATAAAGTAGCCTTTTTTTGAATAGTTCAATGGCTCGTTTGTCTCTAGGAAGAGCAAAGAAATTCCTCATTATGTATAATGATTGCAAACTACTGGGGATCGATTTGTGAGCACTGAAGAGATTTTAAAGGAGCGTGAGGAGTATAAATATGGCTTCGTCACGCCTGTCGAGTCGGATCGCCTTCCGAAAGGGTTAAATGAGGAGACGATTCGCCGTCTCTCAGAGATCAAGAATGAGCCACCCTTTATGCTGGAGTTTCGGCTCAAGGCGTACCGTAAGTGGCTAACAATGAAAGAGCCAACTTGGGCTAATGTCTCCTACCCTGCAATCGATTATCAAGATATTACTTACTATAGCGCTCCGAAGAAGAAACCTAAACTGGGCAGCCTCGATGAGGTGGACCCGGAAGTTTTAAAAACATTTGAGAAGCTAGGCATCCCGTTCGATGAGCAGCTAAGGCTTTCGAATGTGGCGGTCGATATGGTCTTTGACTCCGTCTCAATTGGTACAACATTTAAAGAAAAACTTGTAGAAGCCGGCGTGGTACTCTGCTCGATCTCTGAAGCTATGCAGAAGTATCCAGAGCTTATAGAGAAATATCTGGCAACTGTCGTGCCTATTGGCGACAACTTTTTTGCGACGCTCAACTCTGCTGTCTTCACTGATGGCTCTTTTGTTTACGTTCCCAAAGGGGTGCGCTGCCCCATCGAACTCTCCACCTACTTTCGCATTAATGACGAGGAGAGTGGGCAGTTTGAGAGGACGCTCATTATCGCTGAAGAGGGCTCCTACGTGAGCTACCTCGAAGGCTGCACGGCGCCCGCATTCGACACCAACCAGCTCCACGCTGCGGTCGTCGAACTTGTGGCACTAGACGACGCTGAGATTAAATATGCCACGGTGCAGAACTGGTATTCAGGGGATAAAGAGACGGGAAAGGGGGGAGTCTATAACTTTGTGACAAAGCGCGGAAAGTGTCTGGGAAGACGGTCCAAAATCTCCTGGTCTCAAGTAGAAGTTGGCGCGGCGATCACCTGGAAGTATCCTAGCTGTCTTCTGATTGGTGATGATTCGGTCGGAGAGTTCTACTCTGTAGCTCTCACCAATGGTAAAATGCAGGCCGATACCGGAACGAAGATGATTCATGTGGGAAAAAATAGCCGCTCGACGATTATCTCAAAAGGGATCTCTGCTGATCAGTCGCACAACACCTATCGCGGTCTCGTCCAGTTTGGAAAGCGCGCTGAGAATGCGCGCAACTACACACAGTGCGACTCAATGCTCGTCGGCAACCAATGTTCAGCCAACACCTTCCCTGAAGTGGAGGTGAACAATGATTCGGGCCAGCTGGAGCATGAGGCGTCAACCTCAAAACTAAATGAAGATCAGATCTTCTATTTCCTCTCGAGAGGAATCTCTCAAGAGGACGCGATTAGTATGATTGTCAACGGCTTCTGTAAAGAGGTCATCCAGGAGCTTCCTTTAGAGTTTGCTTCGGAGGCGAAGAAGCTGCTTACCTTAAAACTTGAAAATTCTGTGGGATAACATGCCAAAAGAGTCACCTCTACTAGAGATCAAAAACCTCTGCGCCTCTGCGCAAGGGATTCCCCTACTCAAAGGGGTTAACCTAATTATCTATCCGGGAGAGATCCATGCAGTCATGGGCCCTAACGGTGCGGGAAAGTCAACCTTAGCGAAGGTGCTCTCTGGACATCCCGACTACGAAGTGACGGAAGGAGCGGTTACCTATATGGGTCAAGATCTTCTCGAGCTCGACCCCGAGGTGCGCGCCCACTTAGGTCTCTTTATGAGCTTCCAATACCCCATTGAAATTCCTGGTGTCAGCAACCGCGATTTCCTCAGGATGGCTCTCAATAGTAAGCACAAGGCAAATGGGAAAGAGGAGCTTTCTGAAGAGGAGTTTAACGCCTTTTTAGACCATAAGATGGAGCTTTTAGAGATACGTCGCGAATTTAAAGATCGCAATCTCAACGAGGGTTTTTCAGGGGGAGAGAAGAAGCGCAACGAGATTTTACAGATGGCTGTTTTAGAGCCTCAAGTATCTATTTTGGATGAGACAGATTCTGGTCTTGATATTGACGCGATGCGCATTGTTGCTAAGGGAGTCAACCGCGTGATGAAACCTGAGATGGGACTCCTTCTTATTACACACTACCAAAGACTGCTCGACTACATTCGCCCCACTTACGTCCATGTGATGCTTGAGGGGAAAGTAGTCCAGTCCGGCCCCGCCGAACTCGCTCTCAAATTAGAGGAGAAGGGGTATGACTGGCTGAGTGATCGGGAAGCAATATGATGT
>JAJFMK010000163.1 GCA_021772215.1 Chlamydiota bacterium
AGCTATCTATTCCGAGAGCTAATTTTTAATGATGGTTTGTTTAGAGGAACTTGTCTCAGCCTGCTCCATCAACAGTAAGGTTAGTATATATGTTAGGAAAGTTTACAACAAGAGGCTCCTTATATCCCTCCCCTGAACGAAAGGGTTTTACGGCGTCGGTGATAAAATAGCTATTAAGTGCTGCCGTAATGGCGCCTCCAGGAACTGCCATGTTTAAACTTCTTTGTTTTTAGATGTCGATTATAATATAATTAATCATTTTATTAAATAAAAATATAATTATGTAAAAATATAATTTTACATATGAAAGAAGTGGTGAGATCGATTATAATATTGCTACTATGTTTAAGTATCTCACACTAATGCTATTATCATTTAGTTCAGTTTATTCGTTCGATTACGGCTGTTGTGATCGTGAGCTGCAGCCAGTCTTAGAGAAGATTATGGAGCTGTCGGAAGGGAAAGACCTCTGGCAGAAGATCCATCAGGCGGGGCCGATCCGCATCCGTGCTATGCATGGGACCCATCGTGACTTTAAAGCCTTCTGGGAGGGCGAACAGCGCCTCATCTGCGTCAATGTGGGCATTCGACCCACCATAGATGAGCAGATCTGCTCACTTCTCTTCGAACTGCACAACGCCGCCTCCGATCCTAAGGTGATCAACGTCTATAACCAGGCAGCAAGCGGCAGAATCTCTCAAGCAACATTTGCTACAGAGATGGAGCGCCTTGAGTATGAGAATTCCTTGCAGGCGTGTGACTGTCTAGAGAAGGGAATTGAGAAGGGTATTTTCCCAAAAGAGTGCTACCTACAGCGCTTCCGAAATTTCGATGATTTTTTGGTGATGCAGAAGCAGCATGGTCATTTCCAGCACTACCTCCGCACCTACCACGACATCCAGGGTGAAATTTTTTATTAGATTGGAAGCCTGTCTGGTTTCCGAAAGTTCATATCGTTTCTATTTTGGATTACGAATTTCACTTCACTTCCTCGTTCTGAATATAAACTATTAACTCTATCCCAGCCCGGGCTTGAGACCCACTCATCCCAATTTTTCCAGATGGCGAGGCAAGCTTTGTAATCATGAGAAGAGTCGTTAAATTCATCCACAGCAGCTACTGCAGC
The DNA here is from genome assembly GCA_021772215.1 of Chlamydiota bacterium. Lineage (GTDB taxonomy): Bacteria > Chlamydiota > Chlamydiia > Chlamydiales > JAJFMK01 > JAJFMK01. The sequence goes on from JAJFMK010000163.1 coordinate 1,127, forward strand.
ATCTAAAGTATAGAATCTGTGAGAGAAGGGGTGGATTAAAGAGACAGGAAGGGGAAAGCCGCTGTCCAGTTTTTCAAGATTAAGTTTTACACGACTCAAAATCGCCGTCTTATCGTTTTCGATCTGCTTGGCGCGATCCTTTACTACAGGGCTGTAGCCGGCGTAACAGTCCTGTAGCCACGAGGAAAGTCCTTCAGCAAAAACAGCTGCGGCAAGAGCTGCCACAGCTTTGACGAGATAATTGCTAAACTGCCGTTGTGCGAGATATGCAGCTCCCGCCGCAGCGACGTATGGGGAGACAGTGTTGAGTGTTATCATCATAGACCCTCCAAAGGACAGTTGTCACCAAGAAAAAAGGGTAAACCGGGGTCTCTCACATTTTGGATGAGGAGATAGATTTGAGAGCCTTCGAATTTGATGTCTCCGTTGTAATCAACCTGACCCCAGCCACCATTTTTCCAGCAAGCTGTGCACATCTTTGACTCGGGGTTTAGCTCGAGTTTTACAATAACCTCTTTAACAGCATCTGGATGATAATATCCGTCGCCAAAAAGTCCTCTACTTAGAGAGACAGCAACAGGCTTACCCATCTCAGCTGTGCCACTTGCAAGTTGGTAGCCGATCCTTTTCTTTAATGCTTCTGCGTCTAACGCAATTTTCTCCTGGGGTCCTTGAACAGTTAGAGTGTTGCTATATCCAGCTGCGTCGATAAGGTACTGTTCGCAGACATATTTGGCGAAGATTGCGGAGGCAATGGCGATGACTGCCTTGATAACAGGGTTGTTAAATAGCTGGTTTGCAACTTTATAGTTGATAAGAGCCGCGCCGCCTGCAGCGACATAGGGTGATACATTTGTTGTCATATGACCTCCATATTTTTTTAAAAGTTTCTATCGTATCATTCTCCCCTTTTCCACCAAAGAAAAGGGGGGAGCGTTTTATGAGATGTTATATTACGGTCGCTCCGTTGAGTTAACGGCGATTTTGATCGTTATCCCATAAGAGGTGCTCTCTTCCATCAGAAACTGTTTTATAAAAATCTTTACTTAGGATCAGAAACTGCATCTCCGTACCTCTGTAGCTGTCAAGTCCGGTTTCGCCATATGGTGATGCTTGATAACCAGCGTCGGGACCACCCCAAGCGCCAATGTAGGCCCTGTTGTCTGTTTGTTCTCTATTGAATTTCTTTAGAACATCTGCAACGGCCTCGTTGAGGTAGTATCCGCCACTGAAACCTCTACTTAGTGAAACAGCAGCGCAGTCAGTTTTAAGCACTCTAAAGCCAACCCTTTCAAGCGCAAGATCAATGCGTCCCTGCAACCCCTTTTTATCGTTTTCGATCTGCTTGGCGCGATTTGGCACAACGGGGCTGTAGCCGGCGTAGGTCTCTTGGCACTTCATCCAGACATATTTTGCTAGATTATAAACCACAGTTACCACGGCAGCTTTAACAAAAGAATAGCTAAACTGGCGCTGGGCAAGGTAGGCCGCGGTGATTCCGACGGCGTATGGTGATGCTGTATTAAATGTATTCATATTATCCTCCAATTTTTGTTGTAGAAGCTATCCTATCATTGTGGTAATAAACAAAAAATAGGAGATATTTTTTTGAAAAGATATCAGATTATAGTCGTTGGCGCTGGCGCCGGGGGGCTCGTGGTAGCGATTGGCGCGGCCAAGGCTGGCAAGAAGGTCCTTTTAATTGAGAGGGGCCACTGGGGCGGTGACTGTACCAATTTTGGCTGTGTACCCTCTAAATCGCTGATCGCCTCGGCTCATATCTCTAAAGGAATCAAAGAGGGAAGTGAGCTGGGAGTTGTCAGCCAGCTGAGCGGGCTTAATAGCGATTTGAGTTTGGAGCGGGTCCGTAAAATCGTCTCCAGGATTCGCTCGCACGAGGAGCCTGAGGCATTAAAGAAGCATGGCGTTGAGACTTTGACCGGCCAAGCGTGTTTTATCAGCCCTAATGAGGTTCGAGTAGGGGATCAGATTGTCTACGGCGACACAATCGTCCTAGCATGCGGCTCTTCGCCCTTTGTTCCTTCTGTCGAGGGGCTCGACCAGGTTCCCTATCTGACTAACGAGACTGTCTTTGACCTCGAAAAGGTTCCTAAAAGCCTCATCGTCTTAGGAGGCGGGCCGATCGGCTGCGAGCTGGCGCAAGCCTTTGCCAGGCTTGGTAGTCATGTAAAGCTTGTCCATTCCCATCACCATCTCTTGGGACGCGAGGAGCTGGAGGCGCAAAATGTGATCGCCGACACCTTCAGCAAAGAGGGGATTGAGCTCTATTTAGGCTTTCGCGCCTCAAAGGTGGAGCAAAGAGAGGGGAAAATTGTTCTGTCGAGTAACGAAAAAGAGGTGAGAGGCGAAAAGCTCTTGGTATCTGTGGGACGAGGTCCCAACATTAAAGGACTCAACTTAGAAAAGGCGGGGATCAAATTCTCCGATCGTGGTGTGGAGACTGACGCTTATGGGCGCACCAATATAAAACATATCTGGGCTATCGGTGACATCAAGGGATCGCCCTTCTTTACCCATCTAGCGGAGCATCATGCGCGAGGTGTCCTCACCTCCATCCTTGTTCCTTTGATAAAAAAGCGAATCGAGCAGGATCAACCTGTGCCGCGTGTCACCTACACCGACCCTGAGGTAGCTAGCGTCGGCCTCTCAGAGGAGGAGGCGATCGAAAAGTATGGCAAAAAGAAAATCGCCACCTACTTTGTTCCCTTTAGCGAGGTAGACCGCGCCATCACCTCATCGAGAGAGGAGGGCTTTGTCAAAATCGTCACTTTTAAGTGGAGCAGCAAGATTTTGGGAGCGACCGTTGTGGCAGAGCGCGGCGGTGAGATTTTAATGGAGATTAGTGCAGCGATGTATGCGAAGATGCCGCTACGAAAGCTGGCTAATCTGATCCATCCTTATCCAACTTATAGCTTGGCTGTTCGCAAAGCAGCCGATCTTTGGTTAAAACAGACAATTTTACCGGTTTTTCGAAAATGAGAAGAGTTAAACGCTTTCTACCAATCTTTTTAATTGTTATTGGAATCATCTTAGTCTACGCCTTCGATTTGACGGACTACTTTATGGCGGAGAAAATCGAAGAGAGCTATGCCAAAGCGCGTCTCTTCCTAGAAAAATATCCGGTCGGCACACCGTTAGTCTATATCGGGATCTATATCGCTGTGGTGGCGCTCTCGATTCCTGGGGCGGCGTTCTTAACGATCTTGGGGGGAGGGCTTTTTGGTCAGCCAATGGGGACGATATACACTGTTGCAGGAGCCACTATTGGTGCAACGCTTCTCTTTTTAGCTGCCAAGACAGCCATCGGCGACTTTCTTCGTCAAAAAGCGGGGAGGACCTTCAGCAAGCTGGAGAAAAATTTTCAGGAGAATAGCTGGAACTATCTGCTCTTTTTACGCCTCGTGCCAGCTTTCCCTTTCTGGATGGTCAACTTAGCCTCAGCGCTCTTCGGCGTAAACCTTATCACCTTTATCTGGACAACAGCTGTCGGTATCGCTCCCGGCTCCTTTGTCTTCACTCAGGTGGGAACAGGGCTCGGTGAGCTCGTCTCGAGCAAAGAGCCGCTCTCAATCGGAGCCGTCTTCAATACAGAGTTGATTATCGGTCTTGTGCTGCTAGGGCTCTTGGCCCTACTACCCACTTTGATTAAGAAGCGTCGTTCGTAGCGTGGATCAGGGTCCAGTAGCCAAAGAGATTGACCGGGGTGATCGCCTTGACGTTGAGCTTGGTCTCTTCTAAGAGCTGATCTAAAGAGAGGTTGGGTCGAAAGCCGATCGTTCCTGAAAAAGGCGTTAGGAGTTTCTCAAAGTTCTTCATCACGCCCTTCTCTTTGCCGAAGTGGTTGAGGATGAAGAGATCGCCGCCCGGCTTGCAGACTCGTTTCATCTCCGCGATCACTTTTTTTGGATCAGGTGCTACAGAGACCACATACATCGCTACCACTTTATCGAAGGTTTGGTCACAAAACTGCATGGCTTGCGCGTCCATCTGGTGAAGCTCGACATTTTCCAATGAGCAGCGGGTGACGAGATCTTCAGCTTTCTTAAGCATGTCCAAAGAGAGGTCGACGCCGACGACTTTGGTTCTGTTTGGGTAGTCAGGCAGTGAGAGGCCTGTTCCGACCCCTACCTCTAAGATCTTTTCGCCCGGCTTGGGAGTCATCTGCTCGAAGAGAACCCTTCTGCCTGGAGCAAAGACCGGTCCAAAGACGTGGTCATAGATCGATGCGTAACGTTTATATGCTTTGACAACAGCTTTATGATCCATGATGTTCTCCTGGGTTGCTAATCTTTTTTTAACCATTGTCGCTTGACTCGTCAACCTATTTGCCATAAATTGAGTCGATGATTGACTCCTACTTTCGCAATTCCTACCAACGTTTTTTGGTGGATCCTCTCCTTAATGCCCCCCTTTTTCAACGCGTTTTGCCGAGCCTCATTACGCTAACCGGTGGGGTTTTTGGAATTCTCTGTCTGCTTCTTCTCTATTTTGGCTATAACTTACTCGCATTTGTCTCTCTTCTAATCTCGGGCTACTTCGATACTTTAGATGGAACTGTGGCTAGGCTGCAGAAGCGCACAACACCGCAAGGGGCTGCGCTCGATATCTTTGTCGACCGCCTTGTGGAATTTTCGGTTCTTTTTGGTCTCTATTGTGTGGCTCCTGACGAAAGAGCAGTGATGACAATTTTTATGTTGGGAGGTGTCCTTCTCTGTATCACAAGTTTTTTAATTGTCGGGATCTTTTCAGAAAACTCAACGAACAAGGGCTTTCACTACAGCCCCGGCATCATGGAGCGCGCAGAAGCGTTCGTTTTTTTTGCTCTGATGATCCTGCTTCCAGAGCTCTTTTTTCCTCTAAGTGTTCTCTTTTCTTGTTTGGTGACATTGACAGCAGTGATCAGATTGGTGGAGTTTAATATTAAAAAAAGGGCATAATCAGCCACATGAGCAGAGATCATCCCATCATTGTCGGAAACTGGAAGATGAACAAAAGCCTTGAGGAGGCGAAGAGCTTCGTCGAGGGGTTAGTGCCAAAGCTTGAAGAGAGCGATGTGGTGCTCTTAGCAGTGCCATTTACCTTGATCAAGCCCTCTGTCGACGCCTCTGCAGGCTCTGTCTTGAAAATCGGTGCACAGAATATGAATGACGCATCAAAAGGCGCTTTCACGGGCGAGGTGGCCGCATTGATGCTTAAAGAGGTCGGGGCGAGCTTCGTTCTTTTGGGCCATTCGGAGCGGCGCAAATACTTTGGCGAGAGTAACGAGTTTATCCATAAAAAGCTGCTTCGCGCCTTTAAAGATAGAATCGATCCGATTCTCTGCATCGGTGAGACTCTCGATGAGCGTGAGAAGGGACACACCGAAGGGGTTTTAGATAGCCAGTTGGCTGAAGCTTTAGAGGGTGTGAAGAATCTTAGGAAGTTAAAAATTGCCTATGAACCTGTATGGGCAATTGGAACCGGCGAGACAGCAACGCCCGATATCGCTCAAGAGGCGCATCACTTTATCCGTCAATGGCTTAATGGTAAGTATGGTGAAGAGGTGAGCTCTAAATTGCTGCTCCTCTATGGAGGTTCTGTCACTGAAGAGACCTGTAAAACTCTTTTAGGTGAAGAGGACATCGATGGATTATTAATCGGTGGGGCGTCACTTTCTCTTGATTCTTTTGTGAAAATTGTTCATGATAGTCGGTACGCTAAAAGGGATGTATCATGACAACACTATACATTTTAACAATCTCACTATTCCTCCTCGTCAGCCTCATTCTCTGTGGTGTGATCCTCATGCAAGAGAGTAAAAGTGGCGGACTTGGCACCATGCTAGGTGGAGATCCAACCTCATCAGTCTTTGGAACATCGACAGCTGATGTCTTGAAGAAGATCACTGGATGGCTCTCTTTTGCCTTCTTGAGTCTCTGTGTCCTTCTCTCTATTTGGACAGCTTCGATGGGTCGCCCTCAGGCTGAGATGCCTCTCTATGAGACTGAACAGGTAGACTAGTTAAATTTCTTTTTGATTTCTCGGAGCTGCTGTTCAAGAGCTTTTCGCTCTTTTTTGTCCATTCGATCGACAAAAAGCACTCCGTTGATATGGTCATTTTCATGCATAATGACTCGCGCTTGAAGACCGGAGTAGCTCATCTTTTTCACTTTGCCGCTTAAATCTTGCGCCTCGACGGTGATTTTGAGAGGACGCTCCACGTTCCCATACACTTTCGGGATCGAGAGACAGCCCTCCTCGCGCAGCCAGCTTTCGTCGCTGGGTTCAGAGATAATAGGGTTGATAAAGACTAAAAAATCGCCTTCGACCCACTCGCCGTCGGGGCTTTGCCTCGGAGCCCTTGTTATAAAGAGACGAAGCGAGCGACCCACCTGAGGGGCTGCCAGGCCGATGCCATTATGATCGTCCATCGTCTTCTCCATTGCATGGACAAGATCGATGATCTCCTGATCAATCTTCTCGACCGGTTTTCCCTTCGTACGTAGAATAGGGTTGCCAAAGTAAGTTAAAGGTAGACTGCTCATAGTGACGATTATAAAGAAAGAGTGCCGATTATGCCAGCTTCCTCTTAAAGGTGAGAAGAGCGATTTTTGCTGCCCCGGCTGCCGGGTGGTGCATGGGATCCTCTCTGCTAAGGGCGAGCTGACCCAAGGAAAAGAGCATCCACTTATTCAAGAGGCGTCTAAACGCGGCATCATCTCCAACCCTACTCTGCTAGAGAGCTTTAAAGAAAAGAGGAGTCAAGGAGATCGCTTTCGCTTTACTTTTGAGGTAACAGATCTCTTCTGCCCCTCTTGCCCCGAGCTAATTGAGTGGTCTTTGATGCAAGAGGAGGGGGTGGTTCAAGTTCATGTCGACTACATGACAGATCTAGTTTTTGTCGAATATCTGCCGGCCAAGCTGACACGAGTTGAGATTTTAGAGCGGGTCCAAAAGCTTGGATACAGTGTTAAAGAGCTCGGAGACATCGAAGGAGAGCGCTCTAAAAAGGGGCTCGTTCTTCGCCTCGCTATATCGGCCTTCTTCGCCCTCAATGTGATGATGTTCTCCTATCCGGTTTTAATCTCTCTATTTGATCAGAGCCCCTATGGCAGCTACTTTGCTAACCTCTCTCTGCTTTTTTCACTGCCGCCTCTCACCTATGGCGCCTATCCGATCTATCGACGCGCTATTTTAAGCGCACTAAAAGGCTTTTTTGGGATGGAGTTTTTGGCGACGGTGGCAGTTTTTTGCGCGGCAGGGCTCTCTATCTGGAACCTTACTCACGGCTCCATAGAGGTCTACTTCGACGCTGCCACAGCTCTGGTAACGCTTCTTCTTTTTGGGAGGCTGCTGGAGCGGCGCTCTAAGCTTCACGCGAAAGAGCGGCTCCATCTTCTGCAAAAATCGCTACCTAGGCGCGCTCGAAGAGTTGACGGCCGGTTTGTTTCTCTTAAAGAGGTCGCAATAGGGGATCAGTTGAAGGTATTACAAGGGGAAAGGGTCGTTCTCGATGGGGAGGTCATTACAGGTGAGGCTCTGTTAGATGAGTCACACCTGACAGGTGAGGCGATGCCGCGCCACGTGGTAAAAGGAGAGCTTTTAAGTGCCGGCTCGATCCTTCTTCAGGGCTGGGCTACTTTCCGCGTTACGGCTAACGAGAGTGAATCCACCGTTCAAAATATTATCGGACATATGAGAGAAG
>JAJFMK010000164.1 GCA_021772215.1 Chlamydiota bacterium
CGCTACAAAGGTCTACGCCGACCTGATCGGTAACATCTGCCGCGATGTCCTCTCCGCCAAAAAACAGTTCGCCTTTATCCGCCTCATGGGCCGCAGCGCCTCACACATCACGCTCGAATGCGCCATGAAAACGCAACCTAACTTAAGCTTGATCAGTGAGGCGGTCCAAACGAACAAAACCACCCTCGATCAGCTGGTAAAACAGGTGACAGACCTCATCGTCGACCGCTCGCGCCAAGGGAAAAACTACGGCGTCATCCTCATCCCCGAAGGCCTTGTCGAATTTATCCCCGGTTTCAAAGAACTCATCTCTGAACTCAATACTCTCCTTGCTGAAGAGGAGAGCCCAAACGGCCTCACAGCTCCTTCCAAGGCCATCTACGACCTCCTCCCCGCCCGCTATCAAGAGCAGCTCCTCGCTGACCGCGATCCTCACGGCAATGTGCAGGTCTCCAAAATCGAAATGGAGCGCCTCCTCATTCGTCTCGTCGAAGAGGAGCTACAGAAGCGTGGCGAAAAAGTGCCCTTCAATCCGCAGCCCTTTTTCTTAGGCTACGAAGGCCGCTCCGAGCTTCCCACTAACTTCGACACCACCTACAGCTACGCCCTAGGCTTCGCCGCCGCCGCCTGCATTGAAGCGCGCGCCCAAGGGTACATGGGCACCCTCCAAAGCCTCCACCTTCCATCTTCCGACTGGAAAGTGACCCTCATCCCCCTAAGCTCCATGTTCGGCTTTGAGATGCGCAAAGGCAAACGAACAGCTGTCATTCAAAAAGCCCTCGTCGATCTCAATGGTCCCCTCTACAGCCAGTTTGTGAAGAAATCATCCACCTGGGCTCTAGCTGATGACTATCTCTTTCCAGGGCCCATACAGTACTTTGGTCCGAAAGAGGTGACGGATGGGGTGCCTCTGTTAGTGAAGGGAATCACCTAGTTTCACAACTGTTTTCAAGCCTGTCAACGGCTTCTTTAAGTTTATCAAGTTCCGCTCTCGTTTCAGCTGCGCTGACTTCGTATCTTTGTATCTTTTCTTCCATTTTCTCATTGAAGGTCTTTGACTCTTTAATTTGCTGTTGTGTTTCGTCTATCAACTTTTTGTATTCGGATATTAATTCTATTAAAAGATCTTTTCGGGGTCTCTTTTTTGTAATCGTTCCTTTAGGGAGCCTCTGAACAATTAGGGTACAGCCGATTTTTTGGTGATTTCGTTTCCAGTTGGTTGATTTCATAAATTCGCATACTGTTGACAGTAGGGGGTTTATGAAATTGATCAAATGGGAACGAAAGGGCGAATAAGCGGACTGCACGAATTGATCAGCGGCTCCTTAGGTTGGCTTGCGTGAACTTTACTAACGCTGTTGGGGTCATTCTGTAAACTGGACATCGGGTCCTCTTTATAATAATAGTTTGAAAGACTCAATCAACCTTGTCGTTCATTTTTTTTACCCGCTCGCTCAATTGATCTAGCTTATCGCTCATTTGCTGCAAGGTCCTATTTGAGGCAGCGTGCATTTTATCAAGCTCAGCTTTTGTTTCAGCTGCACTGGTTTCGTATTGTAGCAATGCTGCTTCCAGCTTTTCTCTCGATTCTCTTGTTTCGGAAAGTAATTGTTCAGTTTTAGACGACATTTTTTTATACTCATCTACCACTCTTATTAGTAGTTCTTTTTTGTTGTTTTTCCTTTTTGAAATATCTTTTTTATTAACGGAAAGATTATTTTTCTGAGGGGTTGAATTGTTTGTTATTCCAGACATAGTTAACTCCAATGTATATTATATTTCATCAAGCTTTCGTTTGTGCTCGGTCTGCCTAATTTTTTCTTCCAAAGCCGCCATTTTTCTACCCATTTCCTCAATCAGTCTTTGCTTTTGCTCAACTTGTTCTCTTGCTTCTCTCTTGATTGTCTCATTCTCTTCAGTTTTTTGCTTTACTATTTTTTTCATCTCATCCGCACGTTGTTTCTCTTTTTGAACCTCTCTTTCTAATTCTGTATTTTTGCCTTTATGCTTGTCTAATTCTTCAAGAAGAGCCTCCTCAGAAACTGTTGGACTACGCCTTGGAGACATTTCCACTGTGGTGTGACCAGGATCAGTTTCTAAGATAGCCTTGTTTATTTCAGATGCAACTGCATGACGAGCCTTTTGTAGTTTCTTTGATGCGTTTTCGATTCCTTTATTAAAATTCTCCTGCATGGGAGTCAATTTATCATCATCAACCCCGGCCATTCGTGCCACATGAATCCATTGGGAGAGATCGATAAACTTTTGATACCCTATGCGGATTTCTTTTAATCCGGGGAGGATTTTTTTGCTTTTTTCCAAACTAATATCGAGATAGGTATCGGCTAATCCTTTTCCTAAGAAGGGCGGTTTGATTAGTGTACTGTCAGTAGATATACAGGTGATAAATCCTGTTTGATCTAGGACTTGGGTTGGCTCTTGTATCGCAGTGCCATTGATGGCAACAGATTGGAAAAATTCTATCCCTTGCGTTCTTGTTAACCAATCAGCGGCTCCTTCGTTGTTCTTTCGTATATTTTCAAAGTGTGCCATGGCAGATAGGTTTGAAGGGTAGTTATAAAGGCAGATCGTGAGGTATTGAGAAGCATAGAGTTGATCCCCTGAGACAATGAAGCAACCGGGATAGTGAACCTCTAGCTGTTTGCCGATCTCTTGGGCCGCTTCCTTCCATAAATCATTCACAAAACCGATAAATTCTTTTACTCTGTTTTCTATTTCTGACCACGGATCCATGTGATCGATATCTAGCTCTCTTTGATCACGAAACTGACTACTTGCATAGGTTAAGCTCGTAGCCCCTTGTGTTGCATGCGGCTGCTTGCCATGGACCCCTTTTTCTATGTAACGTTGCGGCTTCTTTTCAACCTGGCTGCTGGCAAATCTAGGGTTTTTACCATCCCAAATGTTTCCTTTCCATCTCTCTTGTGATGACTCGATTCTCTTTGCAATTGCATCAGTGAGGTCACTGCTGTCCTCTTCGGGTTCGATTTTGGATAATAAGTTTTTTACCATCTCGTTAAAGTCAATTTTCTCTTGCAGTACAGGAATAACTTTTTCACCCTTTCCGACTAAAATGCCATGAATCTCATTGATTACAGCGCTCTCTTTGGCTGAGCGTCCATCCCTTGGAAGATTGATGCGTAAAAGCAGAGAAATAAAGGATATTTTCTTTGCCTGGTCTCCTATCTGATTCAATATATTTAGGCTATTGTCAGTAAAGACGTTCTGAATCGTATCTGCTCCTAACTCCTTAATCTGGCTAAGGGTTTCAGGATCAACGCCCGCAGCAACTAGCTTCCCAAGAATATCTGTAGAAACTTGGCTACCAGCGGCCTGCGTTGCTGAGCCTTGACCTACGGGTATAGAAGACATATCTCACCCCTTATCTTATAAATCTATTATACCATATAATGTTTAATACAACAAAAAATATAAAGTATTAATAATAATATGTTTAAGAGAGAATAAAGTTCTATTTTGGCGATTGGGTTTGATTCTGGAAGGTTGCACTAAAAGAAAGAGTCGATTAATTTTTTTTGAAAACGTGCATTAAGGAGGGAAAGATGTTACGTTATGCTTTCCTATTTGCCGTCCTACCCGTATTTGCGGACGACCAATACCGCTTACCAGAGCTCGCAAGTTTTGAAAACGCTCAAGTCTCGATCGTTGATGGAAAGGTAAGCGCTATTACGGGGGATGTTATTGAAGCAGTAACCAGCTGCTTTGTGCCCGGCTTTGATCCCCTTGCCTTACAGCACTTCTACAGACGGCCAGATGACCGCAGTGAAATTTTTTCATCCTGGAAATTAAACTTTGTCCAAAAAGTCCGCAATTCATGGCTAAAAAGCAAGAAACAGCATTTTGAAAAAGATAAAAGCACCTATCATATTCACGTTGAAGAATTTGGCGCTGCAATTCTATTTCCTGATTATACGATCCAAGGTAAGGCAACGAAAACGTTGGATATTGATAAGAAAATGTTCAACATGGGTTTGACCAACTTAGGGCGTGGTCATCCATCAGGCAGATCTAATATAAAGAATTATCAGCTCTACATTAACAACGAGGGAGTGCATTCAGAAAGAAACCATTACGTTTTAACTACAGGGTCCGGTCAGAAAAAAATATATGGGCAAAGCGGTAAGGTCAAACGGGTAGTCAACCCTAACGGAACGGAAGAAACATATAGCTACTCAAATTCCGAGTCATTTCAAGTTTTTAAAGAGACTCGGGGGGGATTGGAAATAGCTAACTTAAATGTTGAGATTAGTGAGGTTAGATACTCTGGGATCTCTTGTAGAGGCTCAACAGGCCAGTGGGCTAAACTTTACTTTGAAATTTTTGAACGGCACTCTAAAAATGATAGAACAAAGATCCCGATGGTCACAAAAGTTGAGCGTTCATATGGGCCCAATATCGAATATGCGTATGAAGAACCAACAAAGAATCATGGAGTTAGACTAAAAGAGGTATGTTATCCAGAGGGGCGTCGTTGGCAGTTTGAATATGTAAACCCAGGTGAAAACAATTTTGGTTATTCGAGATCCTTAAAGAAGGACCATATTGTTACTCTCAAACCAGAAGATAGCATGGTTGGAAATGTCTCTTCTGTATATCAACCAATTGCTCCAGATGGGTCCCTTCACCGATCACATCGATTTGTCTACCTAAACTATAAAACAGAGGTCTATGACGCAGAAGAAAACCTAACAACTTTTTCCTATGATCATAAAAATGTTCTTGAGGGAGTTTTGCACTCAATCCACCAAAAGGGCCACGTCTATGATGACTATCTCAAGGAGGCTTACCAGTATGGGACCGGAATTGATCAAGGCCAACTCAAAAAACATGTGATCTGTTCAGCTGACAACAGCTATGGTAAAGAAATAAGGTACAACTACGACTCTAACGGGAACGTCAAAAGTCTAATCAAAGTTCAAAATCTATCAGGGCATAGTAATTGTCCATTTTCAACTATTAGCCCTCAAAATATTCCTG
>JAJFMK010000165.1 GCA_021772215.1 Chlamydiota bacterium
CCGACCTCTTTCGCAATTTGCAAGGACTTCTCATGGTATTCAACCGCCTGACGATAATCTCCAAGGGTTTGAAAGGCATTGCCGAGGTTACCGTAGCTACCCCCTTCCCCTGCTTTGTCATCGATCTCTTTCGCAATTTGCAGGTCCTTCTCATGGTATTCAATCGCTTTGCGCAACTCTCCAAGAGCGTCGTAAGCGTTGCCGAGGCCGGTGTAGGCGCGCCCCTCCTCTACTTTGTCCTCTATCTCTTTGGCGACTTCGAGGCACCTCTCATGGTATTCAATCGCTTTGCGATGCTCACCAAGGCACCTGTAACCAACGCCGAGGCCGTTGTAGGCACGTCCCTCCCCTGCTTTGTCCTTTACCTCTTTTGCTATTTGAAGACGCTTCTCATAAAATTCAATTGCTTTGCGATAATCCCCAAGGAAGCAATAGGCTTTACCAAGGTTGCTGTAGCAAGCTCCAATGTTTTCTTTGTCTTCTAGAAGTATATGAACGAAGAGCGCCTTAGTAAACCAGACAACAGCATCAGAAAAACGTGAGCTCTGATTGGCCTGGCTTCCATTATTGAAAAGTTCCGTTCCAAATTCATCCAGATCTTTCACTGTATGGCCGCATTGTTTAATCCCTTCCAAAAAATCACGGGTAAGTGATTTCTGAAATAATGCCTTTTCGTCTTCTAAGGTGACGAATTGACCTTCAGAATAACCCCTCATTTCTGTAGCGCTAACAGAACCACTACCCCTATCTACAGAGGGAACCAACCAAACTTCTTCCTTTTTTTCTTGAATTTGGAGAACTGGTGATAGCTGAGTAGCTTTAATATATGCTAAGAGAGCCGGACCAGTAATTGACCGGTCTTCTCCGACAAAAATGGAGGGGGGGGGGATTTCACTAATCTGATTACCTGCAAGATCTTTGACCATCCCCTTGACGACTCGATCCTGGGAGCTCCAAAGCTCTAAAATTACTTGGCTATTCTGCCTCCGAATAAGATAGCTAGATAGTAGTCATGGAGCTGTCTCCACTCCACTGGTTGAATTTGTCATAACCTTTTCTCCTATTTTCCAACTAAAAAGAATGCGCCCCAAAGGTATGGGTTGTCGGGATGCGCTTTTCGCTGCACAAGAATTGCCTTCCTCAAAGCTTCTGCTTTGGTCATCTTCTTATCAAGGAAATTTGTGTAAAAATCTGAGACAATTTCCTGGGTTACATGATCCGATATACTCCAGTGTGTTGCAATAACAGACGGAACACCAGCACTTAAGAAAGCTCGAGAGAGGCCAATTACTCCTTCACGTCGAAGAGCCCCTTTTCCAGTTTGACACGCGCTAAGAAACACTAAATCAGCCTTTAAATTAAGTTTCTGGATTTCATCAGCGTAGAGCATCTCCTTTCCACCATTCCCATCAGTTAAGCAGAGCGCCCCTTCAAATACCGAATCTTTATTAATCCGCTCATCTGGAGATCCATGGCAGGCAAAGTGAAGGATCGAGAAGTCTGAGGCTGACTCTTTTACTGCTGAAATTGTAGCAGACCCTTCGCACAGAAGTTTTAAATTGGGAATTTTTTTAGACAACGCCTCTCCCTCGTTTTTTGCCCCTTCAAGCCTCATCTCATTAATGGCGGGATCAGATATGATCAGTGCTGACCCATCTTTTTTTGGTTTCAACTCATGAAGCAGGTCAAAAATTCGAAAGGAGGGCGCCATTGAAATGGTATATTTATCAGTAAGGTATTCCTTTCCTTCAGAACCGTTTTTAAAAAGAGCAGCAAAAGGAATATCTTGCATTGCTGCATCGGTAATAATCGTCAATTGCTTTCCATCTAACCACTTCAATATCGGAGTAATTAACGCTTGGTAACATTTCTCGAGCCCCTCTAAAAGACGCACATTAGGATCAGGTTTTTTCTTATCGTAACGTTGTTCAAAATCATGTTCTAACTTAGAAAAGTCTACCCGAACTGGAAGATAGCTCGCTATCAATGACCGACGACAGCTGTCTTCTTTAAACAAAGATAGCGCTTCTGCTCTGAAATCTTCAGGAAGTTCGCTTTTTTCACTGTAAACTCCATCGCTTTTAACAACCCACACATGCAAGTCATTTCCAGAGGGGTTAGAAAAATAGACAAAGGAAGTTTTCTCTCTTCCTGCAATTTTTTGAATCTGATCGAAAGTGACATTTTCTCTCTTTCTGCACGCCTCTTTAGAAAGCCCTAGCCGAGTGCAATAGAGATCGAAAAGGGATCGAGCTTGACCTTTTTCACAAATTTCAAGAGCTCTTTCCACCTTATTACCTGTAATGTAGCAATGCTGCAGCCCAAGATAAGCGTTTGCCTGCTCCTCAAAGATCGAAATCTTCCAATCCTCGCGGCCTAAACCTTCTTCTATTCCTGAAAATATTGAAATGGATTGGACAAATGCCTCTTCCGATTTCGAATATTCCTTTTGTTGGTAAAAGGATAGTCCAAGATTGTAATTTGCTTTCGCTTCGGTTACTTGATCCCCTATCCCTTTTGCAATTTGCAGGCCCCTCTCATAATACTTCACCGCATTTTGGTACTCCTCAAGAGAACTATAGGCGTTGCCGAGGTTACCGCAAGCATTTCCCTCTCCTGCACGGTCCCCCATCGCTACCGAAATCATCAGGCGTTTCTCGTGATATTCAATCGCTTTGCGGTATTCACCAAGCTTTTGGTAGACAACACCAAGACTACCGTAAGCTGCTGCTTCCCCCATCCGATTTCCGATTTCTTTGGCAATTTCCTGATGCTTCTCATGATGCTCAATAGCTTTTTGATAATCCTCTAAGGCACGGTGAACAGTTCCAAGGTTACCGTAAGCAACCCCCATAGCACCTCGATCCTTCAATTCTTTTGCAATCTCCAGACGCAACCCGTAATACCGAAGGGCTTTTTGATAGTCGCCTAAACAGAAATAGACGTTTCCCAAGTTGCCGTAAGCACGCCCCTCACTTGATCGGCTCTTTAATTCTATTCCAATTTGCAGATGCCTTTCATGGTTATCAACCGCACTGCGGTAATCCCCAAGAGAGCAGTAGGCACTACCCAGATTGCAATAAGCAGTTCCCTCTCCTGCTCTATCTTTTGATTCTTTTGCAATTTCCAGACTTTTCTCAATATGCTGAATAGATTTGCGGTAAATTCCAAGTGAATAGAAAGCAATTCCAAGGTTGCTGTAAGCGCTTCCTTCACCAGCCCGATCCTCTACCTCTCTCGCAATTTCTTTTCTTCTCTCATGATACTCAATAGCCTTGTAATGCTCTCCGATGGATTGGTAGGCATTACCAAGGTTGCCGTAACAAACTCCAACGTTCCACTTATCTTCTAACAATATTTGGACAAAGAGTGCCTTATTAAACCAGGCAATAGCGTCCTGATAATGTGAATTTTTGAAGGAACGGCTTCCATTGCTAAAAAGCGTAGCCGCAAATTCACTCAAATCCTTTTTAGTGCGGTAATTTCTCTTAATGTCTTCTAAAAAATCACTATCAAGGGGGGGCTGAGACACCGTCTGGTCTCCGTTCAAATCGACAACGCTACCTTGAACACTATCTCTTTCATCTTCAACACAAGAAGAGTTGTGATCCCCACCTACAATAGGAACTAGCCTCGCCACTTCCTCTCTTCCCTGAATATCTAGAACGGCTGATAAATTGCTAGTCTTCAGGTAGGCTAGGAGAGCCTGCCCAGTAACCGCCTCGCTTTTCCCTATTAGGATGCGGGTTGGGGGAATTTCACTAATCTGTTTACCAGTCGCGTCTTTAACGACACCCCTAGAAATGCGTTCTTTAAAACCCCAGAGTTCTAGCACTACAGGTCTGTTTCCTTTGTAGGTTTTATAACTATATAGCAGGGATGGATCTGACTCGATCACGTTGGTTGAACTTGACATAATTTGCTCTCCTACTTTCCCACTAAAAAGAATGCACCCCAAAGCTCTGGCTTATCTGGATGTGCTTTTCGTTGTTGTAACATTGCTTGTCTCAATGCTTCTGCCTTACTCATCTTTTCGTTAAGTAAATTTATATAAAAATTTGAGACAATTTCTTGGGTAATATAGTCTGAGATACACCAATGAGTAGCCACAACCGAAGGAACGCCTGCTCCTAAAAAAGCTCGAGAGAGACCAATCACTCCTTCTCGTCGCAAGGCTCCTTTTCCAGTTTCACAAGCGCTTAAAAATACTAAATCAGCCTTTAGATTAAGCCTCAGGATATCATCTGCAAAGAGCATCTCTTTTGCTCCGTTTCCATCTGTAAGACAAAGAGCACCCTCAAATATTGACTCTTCATTAATCCGAGAATCTGCAGATCCATGGCAGGCAAAGTGGAGAATCGAAATGTCAGAAATCACCTCTTTAACAGCTTCTATTGTTGCACCTTTACCAGTAAGAAGCTTTGAGTTGGGAATTTGTTGTACCAATGTTTCCCCTTCGCTCTTTGCACCGAAAAGCCTCTGTCCATTGATGGCAGGATCGGCTACGATCAATGCCGACCTGTCTCTCACGGGCTTCAGCTCGTTCAAAAGGTCAAAGACTCGAAGGGAAGGCGCCATCGAAATAGTGTATCTGTCAATGAGGTATTCCCGTCCTTTAAACCCGTTCTTATAGAGTGCTGCAAAAGGAATATCTCGCATCGTTGCGTCGATGATGATAGTCAATTTCTCCCCATCTAACCAATCTTCTATCGGAGCGATTAATACTTGATAACACATCGCTAACCCCTCCGAAAAACGTGTATTTGGGTCTGTCTCCCCTTCTTTTTCTTGAACCTCCCCACCGAGACCTTCCAAGGTAATAGCGCGAAAAGGAAAATAATTCTCCATAAATGACCGACGGGAATTATCTCCTCCGAACAATGGCAAAGCTTCTGCCTTGAATTCCTCCGGTAGCTCGATTTTTTTACTATGAATTATGTCTCCTTTGACGACCCATACATGGAGGCTTTTACCAAAAGACCGAGAATAATAAACAAAAGAGGTTTGTTCTCTTTTTGCAACTACCTGCATTTGTTCAAGGCTAACACCTTCTCTCTTTTCGCAAATTTCTCGAGGAAGCTCTAACCGGTCACAATAAATATCGAAAAGAGCACGAGCCTGACCTTTCTCACAAATTTCAAGGGCTTTTTCCATTTTATTAGTTGTAAAATAGTTATGCTGGAGTCTGCGATAGGCGGTTGACTGCTTTTCAAAAATTGATATTTTCCACTCATCACGCTTCAAGCCCGCTTCAATGTCTGAGTAAAGCGCAATACAACGCATATGCGCCTTTTCTGACTTTAAATATTCTTCGTGTTCGAAAAAGGAAATTCCAAGATTATGATTTAAACCTGCCTCGGTGTCTTTATCACCTGTTTCCTTAGTAATTTGGAGGCCCTTCTGATGGTATTCAATTGCTTTTCGGTAATTCCCTAAAGAGCAATAGGCGGCACCAAGATTACCGTAAGCAATACTCTCATTCGCTCGGTTTTCCACCTTTACCGCAATTTCCAGTTGCTTTTCGTGATACTTGATTGCCGTTTGATACTGATCTAGAGATTGATACGCAATTCCAAGGTTTCCGTAAGCGCGTCCCTCACTTACTAAATTTTTGATCTCTATTGCAATTTGCAGGTGCTTTTCGAGATACTCTATCGCTTTTCGATGCATTCCAACAGATTGGCAGATGTTACCAAGATTACCATAAGTTTTCCCCTCACAAGCACGATCTTCTATCTCTTTCGCATAATGTAAGCATTTATGGTAATAATCAGCCGCTTTTCGGTAGTCGCCAAGAGATTGGTAAGTGTTGCCCAGATTCCCACAAGCGCCACATTCACTGGCACGATCTTTGGTCTCTTTCGCGATCTGCAAGTACTTTTCAAGGTACTCAATAGCCCTGTGGTATTCGCCAAGTGAATTAAACGCGTTGCCGAGGTTTCCATAGGCACTACCTTCGCCTACCCTATCCCCTAAATCTTCTGCCATATGCAAGTTTTTTTTATAACAGTTGATGGCTTCACTATACTCACCCAGAGACTCATAAACGACACCGAGGCTTCCATAAACGCGTCCCTCATCAGCCCGATTCTCTATCTCTTTTGCAATGAGGAGAGCTTTCTCAAAATGCTCAATTGCTTTACGGTGCTCCCCAAAAGAGAGGTAGGCACCGGCAATGCCGCTGTAGGCAGCTTCCTCACCCGCTCGATCATTACTCTCCTTCGCTATCTTTAGCTGCTTTTCATGAAAATCAACAGCTTTTTGATACTCACCAAGGGATCGAAACGTGATACCGAGATTTCCCCAGGCGCGTCCCTCACTTGCTGGATCCTTGATCTGCTTCGCAATCTGCAGATCCATTTCGTGGTATTCTATCGCTTTGTGGTATTCGCCGATGGATTGATAAGCAATGCCTAAGTTTCCATATGCAGCCCCTTCACCAGCTTTTTCGCCAATCTCTTTTGCAATCCTCAACTGTTTTTTGTGACTCTCAATTGCTTTTTGATGATTCCCAATTGATTGGCAGACGTTTCCTATGCCGCTATAGGCACGTCCCTCGCTAACTTTATTTCCAACCATCCTTGAGAAGCGCAGAGCTTTCTCAAAATACTCTGTTGCCTTGGGGTACTCCGCAAGAGATCGGTACGCGACGCCGAGATTTCCGTA
>JAJFMK010000166.1 GCA_021772215.1 Chlamydiota bacterium
CCGCGAATTTGCGGCCCAACGAACCTTGCCACAAGATCTCTTGCGTTTGCTAAAAGATGTGCATCACGATAGTCACCTCGTCAAATTTATTGCCAATGACCTAAAAACAGGTAGGTTATCGCTGTTTCGCGATATGCTCGATATGCAGCCATCAGTACTACGTTCCTTCTCTTTTAACGATGTCAATCCCAACATCTATACCCCATCTTTGCATCAAGAGTTTTTGCAAGCCATTTCGCCTATGACAGAAGAGCTAATACTCCGCGATAACCCCTTGCTAACAGACGAAGAGCTTGTTCGACTCATTGAACGCCTGCCTAACTTAAAAAAGATCGAGCTTACAGGTTGCCCTCAACTACGCGGCGACAGGGTCTTTTTGCCGGACGGTTATTTCAGCACGCGCGCTGTCGAGAGTTTTGTGCAGGCACTAGAAAAAAGAGACATGACTGCAATTACCATTAAAAATTGCATCAATTTGCAAGAGGCGTGTCTAAAACCTCTCACAATCAGTTTTTATAAGGCTAACATTCAACTCGATGAAAAATTTCTTCCATTATTAAAGGCTATGGAGGTGCAACAAACCCCCGCCAAATTTGTAGAAGCCTCCAAGGTGTTGAAAACCGAAGAGGACTTAAAAACCTTAGTTCGTGCATTTGCCTTTGGCAAGGACAAATGGGAAAAGTACTTTGGAACCATTGACGAAGTGGAGCCTGCACTTCCAAACGACATGGCTGCGATCCTCTGTTCGAACGATCCATATAACCCAGGTATTAGAGTCGCAGAGACGCATATGCTGGTACTTGTGCCGACCAGGGTCAATGGAAAGCCGTTGACCCTGATGAGTTTCCGAGAGTTCGTTAAAGCCCCCCGCGAGGGTGCAAAGAGCGATTATCTCTACATTTGGGATCAAATTGTGAAGGAACATGGATCGAGGCATCCATCGCGAGCCGAATGGGTGTTGATGAAGAAAGACATCATTCCTGACAGTAGGAATAAGGCATATGCAGATCAAAGGAGGTTGGTAGAAGCGAAGACCCCGTATGAGGTGCCGGGGATTTTGTCAGCGACGGTGGGGATACTGACGCATCACGTGAGGACAGGTGAGCGTCTGTTTTCCGACGCACCATTTACCTACACACGTTGTCAGGAGGTTGTTGATGATTATCAGACTACTGTTGGGGGCTTCGCCTCCGCCGGCCTCAATCTCGACTTCAGCTACGGCATTGTCAGTCGTGGCGTTGCCGCCCTGCGGAAGTTCTAGGTCATTGGCTCTTGGACCATTGGCCATTTTCCTCGGTCCTTGGCCCATTGGCCTTTGGTTATTTGCACACAAACTTATACACAACCGACTCATATGACTCAATTTTGGGTGAAATGAGTTATATTTTTAGTCAAATGGTCAGCTTGTCCTCTTTCATCGAAGTGGATCATAAAAGTATCGGGAGAGGCAAAACATATGCGTTGTAGAGACATAGGATGCACTATCTCACAGGATCAAATTTGAGGCAATTGCCTTCGGGGCCGATCACTTTGGGGTAGAGCCAATCATCGTCGTTTTCGCGCATTAGTCGGTCGCAGCCGAGGAAGAAACCGGGGAGGAAGCCATGCTTTTGGATCGCCTCTTTGGTGTATTGGGAACTGGAGGGGTAGTAGTGACTGCGGGGGCCATCGGCGGGGGAGATGACATCTTGATGGAACGCGATCATCGCAGAGGCTAAGTAACGGCCGAAGGTGAGGGGAGGAGGAGCGGTTTCGTGGTGGCAATATTGAAGGTCGCTATCGGGTCCCCAGGGCGTTTCAGCAGATAGGCTGAAGAAGATGAGGAGAAGAAGCTTTTTCAAAAGGCCCTCTCGATCATCAGGATGGGAAAGAGTCTTCCCTGCATCATCGCCTCTTTGCCGAAGCAGTTGTAGAGGCTTTCATTATACTGCCTGGCGGCGATGCCGGCGCCGTTGATGCCGCCGATATACCAGCCCGTTTCTAAGCTTAAGGTGAATAGGGCGGCAAAGGGATAGCCATTTTTAAAAAACTGATAGGTGGCGCCGATGAAGAGGGCATTTAGTAAAAATGAGGTCATAGCGGTTTTCGGCTGGCCGACATAGAGGTATCCTGCACCGGGAAGAAGGGCGTTATAGATTTGCGCTGCCCTGACGCTTTTGGTGGCGGGACAGTAGCAGCAGAGGAGATCGTCTACAGCCTGCTGTGAGAGGGGATCGCGCGGTAGCATCGCAAGAGCTTCGAAGCTGCCGATCTCAATGGCGGATCCGGTCTGCAGCTTTCCCACCTGCTCTTCGTCGATCTCATTAATCAGCTCTAAGATGGTGCAGGCGCGCATTGTTTGACCCGTCTTGTTATACGCATCGAAGAGGATTGTGAGTACTGTTTCATAGGCGGCAAATTCGGGACCGACGCAAGAGATCGAGCTGCACTCGAACGCTTCGATCGCGTCGCAATATTTAGCTCCGAGCCAGTAGCAGAGCACGATCGAGTAGTCAATCTGCTGGAGCCTTTCAAAGGGAGGAGAGAGGATACGCGCCCGTTTGAGTGCTGTGATGGAGCGGTAGAGATCGAGATCCTTACCAAATTGGCTGCCGATCCATAGCTCCTTGCCCCAATCTTGCGCCATCTCATCACAAGTTAGAGGAGGGAAGGCGTCGGGGAGGCAGTGAAGAAGACGAGGTGGAGGGCTGTAGCTGATCTTCGGCTCAATAGCTCCTTGCTGAATGACGCAGGAGCTTAAAGCCACCACGGTAACGCTAAGGACAGCCCATCTTTTTAATGTTGAAGAGATCGAGGGCTTCATCCACTTCGTACTTCCAGTTGTCTTTTGGTTCACTCTTCTGCTCATAGATATCTTGCTGACGCTTGGTCTCTTCGCGGATTGCATCAGGTGTACTCATTAGCGTTGGTCTGATGAAGATCATCAAAACACGCTTCTGACCGCGGTTTCTCTTTTCGCTGAAGGCGGCGCCAAGGACGGGAACTCCGCCTAGGCAGGGAACATTTGTGCGTGCACGCTCCTGCTCATCCTGGATCACACCGCTTAAAATGACAAAGAAACGGTCAGGAACGAAGATGGTGGTGCGGGTGTTACTCTTTCTAGTTGTCGGACCGGCATCTTGAGCGGTCTCAAAGATCGTATCTAGTATGACGCTCGAGGTGACAAGCGTGCTCAGCTCCTGTTCGATCTCTAGCTCGATGATGCTGTTGACGTTGACAATTGGTGTTACGATGAGGCGGGCACCAATATCGCGGTACTCGAAGTTATTTGTGAGGATCGTTCCAAAGTCGTTAGCAATCGACTGCGTTTTGAAGGGGACATTTAGTCCGGCAAAGAC
Source organism: Chlamydiota bacterium (assembly GCA_021772215.1). Lineage (GTDB taxonomy): Bacteria > Chlamydiota > Chlamydiia > Chlamydiales > JAJFMK01 > JAJFMK01. The sequence goes on from JAJFMK010000166.1 coordinate 3,339, forward strand.
CTCTGCGCTGTGGTTCTCTTCAACTAAGATTTTCTCGTTGAGAACCACTTCGGAATCAAGGTCATTATGAAGGGCAGAGACGAGGGCACCAATACTACCGTATGTGAGACCATCTTTAG
>JAJFMK010000167.1 GCA_021772215.1 Chlamydiota bacterium
CAATCGAAGTTTTAAATCCTGTTTGTCCAAGTTGTACAATCTAGGTTACAAAGGTCGTAGTCTCTCTTTGCTCTCGGGAAATAAAAGGACTGCTAAAGAGGCTTTTGATCCTGAAGAGAGTGACGATGATATAGATTACTCCTCTGGTAATAACTCTGCAGATCAATCTGATTCAGAGTTCTGAAGGCTATTTTTAACAGGAAAGAGGCGGAGGGTAGTTCCCAGGTTGGGGTCACTAAACGGGTCGACCTCCTTCTCTATCTAGAGGATCGTCAATTATAGGTTGATTAAAAATTTACCTTTTCGCTTCAATTGTCTTTATGCTGAAGCGAATTTTTCTCCTGCTCATTTTTCTATTCCAGACGTTACCCCTTGAGGCCTCTTTAGAGCTGCACGCCTTTACCTATTCAAATAAATCAGACCCCGCCCTCACGCGTCTCTTTGAATCGGCGGCTAAGTTTGACGTCCCCTTAGAGGTGATTGGGATTCCCTATATTGGTTATGAAGGTGTGTTTAGACCCTTTAATGGGCTGATCGACAAGCTGATCTATCTTGATGAGCATCTCAACAACAGCTCGATTCCAGATGATGATATCATTCTCTTTCTCGATGGCTTTGACACCCTTTTTCTGGAGGGCCCTGAACTTATCATCGAACGCTTTTTAGAGTTTAATTCCCCGGTTGTTGTGGGAGTTGAGCGCTACTGTCACCCCGATCGAGATCAAACGAGCCGCTATCCTCCCTCGCCCACAACACACCGCTTTATCAACAGTGGATTTTTTATCGGTTACAGCCGTGCAATCAAAGATTTTGTTCGCTCTGCTCTTCAGGTCAAGCTCCCCGCGCGAGCCTACAAAGGGAGGAAAGCGAAAAATGATCAGCTCTTTGTCACTCTTCACTATCTCAAGAGTCTTGAAGAGGGCCACACTCCGATACAATTGGATTACAAGAGTCGACTTGTTTTCAATGCCAACAGACGTGATTATCCACCCGAGTCCTTAGAATTTAGCTCAAAGCCCCTGCGGCTGATCGTCAAAGAGACAAACGAGTCCCCTTGCATCTTCCATGGTCCAGGAAGGAACCTCCCCTCCTTAGAACTTGTCTATAAAACGTTAATCAAGGGATTTTAGTAGCATCTGTCTTCAAAGGAACTTCGCTAGAAATAAGTATGATGAATTGTTGAAGAGGAGTTTGAGAGCCCTTCCTCAATCGAAGTTTTAATACCTCTTTGCTCTCGGAAAAAAGGGACTGCTGATGAGGCTTTTGATCCTGATTCTGAAGGCTATTTTTAACAGGGAAGAGGGGCAGTGGCAGTTCCTATAATTTCTCTTCTCAAAGTTATTTGTCTTTTGGTGTAGAGCCAAGTGCTCCAAACTGCTGTTCAAAGAGCATTCGATCTCTTACCTCTCCCTTTTCTCTTTGGGCCTTTTGCTGGTCAGTGAGGGGTGGCAGCCCTTTAAGGTCCCGAACTGTGTCCTCTGAGAGATTGTTAGCTGCTTTGCTCACCTCACCTTTTGGGATAATAATTTGTAGTTGGAATTTTTTACCTTTTTTGTCGATAGAGGTTAATTTGACTTCGGCTCCTTCCGGCAGAGAAGGAGTAAGGATGTTCTTTGCCACGTATGCTTGTTCTTCTGTGTAAGTGTGGGGAACTGTTTTCTGCTTGTCGATATCTTTATTTTTGTTTTTTCGATCTACAGGCTGGTAGATACATTGGCCATCTTGTTCGCTCATCTCCCACTCTTGGCGGCTCTCGGGTCTAACGCGTAGGTGGCTAAGTCTGACTTCATTTGCGCCCTCACCTAAGGTGGAATCTGTTGGGGATGTGAGCTTCTCGAGATTATCTAGTAGCGCCAGCTCGTCATGTGTCATCTCAAGGCGATTTCCAAAGACCTTTTCGTGGTATTCGATTCTTTCGAGAAATCGCGCTTTATCGCTTTGAAGCTCTTTGGCAAAATCCAGGTCACCCTTTTCGCTAAACTGTTGTATGTATTCATCAAATATTTTAATAAAGTTTTCTTTGTTTCTCACTAGTTTAATTGCAGATCTTATTTTTGTGGTGAGTGAAGTATCCGAAAAAGCGGTGGAGTTTTTGTAGAAGAGATTTTTCCATCGATCGATTAGTTTGTCTGGTTGTCTGATTGTTCCATCATTCGAGAGGTTTTGGTGTGTCATGCGGTCGGTCATCACTAAGCTCATGATCCTACCAGGGGTCCCTTCAAGACCTTTTCCAGAATCAATGTTTTCAATATGCGCATGGTAATCTACTTCTCCTTTGACAGTTGAATCATTGGTGACACCCTTTCCGATATTTTTCATGCCTCTTCCCCATTTATCCCGATCTCCTAGAGCATTCGCGGCCATGTGGACGTCAGCAAGCTCCTGTTCGACTAGAGGAACGCGCATTACCTCTCCGGTATCTGGGTTCTTCCATTCAATCGTGTTTTCCTGAAAATATCCTTCGATCCGTTCAGGGTCAGGACTAGTAACGTCTCCTTCGAAGGTTGAGAAGTTTTCAAACAGTGTGCTTTGTAAAAGAAGCTTTTTTTCACCAGTTTCATAACTACTTTCGACTAGATATAATTTTTGAGACCGACCCATATGTCGGTAGATGTCATTGGAGAGAGCTTCTCTGATCGCACCTAAATTCGTATCTCGAACTGACTGCCACCACCAGTTACCCGGCCTTTTGACCCTGCCTAGAAGAGGGGTCCCGTAGTCCAGCTTGAACATCTGCTTGCTTAAGGCATTCTCTTCCAGATCTTGGATCAAAAGATTTTGCATTCCTTCGTCAGCAAACGCCTTATTGATAAAAATTTCTGCCTCACTCGCCACAGGATTGTCTTCAAAAAGGGGGGTGCTTTGTTGAGATTCAGTTTCAGTGGATTGTAATATTGCAGCGTCTGGCTTAGTGAGAGTTTTTATGAGAGGAGAGGAGCGCTCCTCTTTTTCTTTAATTACGTAAAAACGATTCTCAATTTGCTGTTCAATGCTTGGCTCACCAGTCTCCAATGTTTGTTTCACGCCTTCATTTTCATAAGCCTTTTTAAGGAGATCGTCACCTGAATCAGCTGGTACGTTGTTTTTCCTGTATTGATCAGGGGAGCTGGGTTCCTTTTTATCCTCTAAAAATAGATGAATTTGCTTTTCGAGTTCTGAGGCTTTAGGCGTGGGTCCTAACCCACGCAGGTGATTTTTATAAGATTTTTGAAAAACCTTCTCAAAGCTTGGGGGAGGAAGGCTTTTGTTATAATTATCTTCAATTTTTACAAGACGCGCTCTTGCGGCGAGGTGGTGTCTATGTTGGCTATAGTCCTTTTTGTTAGATGTCTCTCCAAAGAGTTTGGCTTTTTGCTTTTCTGTTGCCACTTTTCTAGAGTAAAATTTAGGTTCGACACCCTCTTTGATTGTCTCAAAGAGCTTAAAAGCCAAGTTTCCCACTTTCATGCAGCCGTTCCTAAAGGTGGATTCAATCGTCCCCATCGTTGTAGCTTCTATATTTCCCCGAATCCACTTCATGACTCTGGATATTCGACCTCTGATTGAGAGCCTTTCTTGACTTTCGGTTTTCCCCTCTGATTTCAGATCAGAGTCTTGACGTTTCAGAAGTGTTAATCCTAGGGCACCAGATTCATTTTCCCTAGTGTCAGGAGGTGGAATGCCATCATTAACAGGCCCTGTAATTGTACCGCTACCTTCGAAAATTTTGTCTGGAGTTGTGGGTGTTGGGGGAGTCTGCGGCAAGGTATTCATCTCTATTGACATCACTACGTCGTCGAGTACATTGGATTCTTCTCTTGGTGGCTCAACGCCTGGTTGCGAAGCCGCATCCACACGGTCTGTATTTTGAGAATTATTATGACTAATAGGAGAACCCATATCACCACCTCTTAACTATTATTATACCATGTAAAGTATTAATTTTATTTAAATGTGCTTTTATTAAAACGTTGATTTGTAAAGGGTTAGTTTTTAGTATAAAAATAACGATTATGAGGAGAATATAGTGGCTTCAGTAGCAGCTGGTTACAGACTCTTAAGAGATATTGATGTTAATGAGGAGTGGGATCTTTTTCCAACTCGTTTAGAGTTAATGGGAAAGAGGTTAAAGGGGGTTTTTTTGACCTGCTTTGGGCTGGAGAGGGACTACTCAAGTCCCGCCTATGAGGTGGGGCGGGAGCGCTGGTGGACGGTCTGGAAGGAAGCGTCTGATCAGCGGATTGTGGGGCGAGATGGGCGCGGAATCTATATTGTTCCCTTGCCTCATGTTCAAGAGGGAACATTTGCCAAAATCTATTTAAGGCGGGTTGAGGATGTCCGGTTGCAAGTGGTTCTGAACCTGCGCAGTGCCCTTTTGAAGAAAGAGAAGGGCGCTGCTGTAGAGGTGGCTGGGCAATGCATTTTAATGTGTAAACCCTCTGATGAGAAGCGTCCAGATGAGATTGTAAAAGGGCAAGGGATGATTGCTCATTTTGAGAGGGTGCTCGGCCATTCAAACGAAGAGGTGGAGATAGAAGGGGAGTGGCGCAAGCACATCTTTTTTAGGGGGGAGGGGTTCCTCTTTGAGGTTCCATCGGAGGGACTGGAGTTTAATGGCCATTTTCCGACGAAGCCTCAGGAGATTGAGCGGGAGAGGGAGGTCGTCTGCTACAGTCTTCCTTGGGTCTTTAAGGAGGAGGGTACTCTCTACCATAAGACAAAGACGTTGATGAGTACGCCAAAGGGGGATGGGCGAGCCAATCGGCGAGCCTTTGGGTATTGTCAGCTCTTAAGAGAGAGTAGATATATAGAGAGGGGAGGAAAGCTTGTGGGGGAAAATGGGCAGTGGAGGGTTCGGAAGATGTATGACGGCACTCTCTACAGTCAGCTCTCAACCTTCACACCGCTAGAGGTGCGCTCAGCGGCGATGCAGATCATTTTTGGTGTGAAAGAGCTCCTCGATGCTCACATAATCCTACCCAACCTTGACCTGGAGCGCATCTTTGTTGAGAGGATTCATGGTGGTATTGCTATAGCCGTGGCAGGCCTTGAAAGTGCGATGTATCTACCGCCTCCTCCAGGCGTAATTAGTGATGAATTTTTAAATAGATTAAAGGAGACAAACCTCTTGGAAGAGGAGGACTTAAAGCTGCCCAAAATCTCTACTGATGCCCCAGCTCAAGCTAGTGCGACGCAAATCCTGCTAGGAGATGGCATTTTTGAGGATACTTTGCCCCTTGTCGATCTCTCAACTTCTGATCCAAGTGACTACGACCATCAAAGAGTTGAGTTGAAGTCTTATTTTGATAAATTCGATAGGGCAACATATTCACAATTTAGGGAGCAGATGGTGGCGGTGATGCTTTCTCAGCTTGCAAAGCAGCTAAGGGTGCTTGCGGGCAGTCATCTGTCGGATAGTGAAAAAACGCTGATTAAGGGGATGGAAAAGGGCACTATCTCAATCAATGAGATTTTTGATGGCTGGGGAGTTGAGTAAAAGGGGTATTTCTGTTAGACTTTTCGACGTGCGCCTGTAGTTCAATGGTAGAACAGTAGCCTTCCAAGCTACGAGTGTCAGTTCGATTCTGATCAGGCGCTTCAATTTTAATAAATATTAACCAAGACCGAAATCTTCCCACAAAATTTAGGGGAGATGCCGTCGTCAAACAAAAGGGACAAGGCTTGGAACCAGAAATTTCCATTAAAGATTTACTTGAGGCGGGTGCCCATTTCGGACACCAAAAGCATCGCTGGAACCCGAAGATGAAGCGTTTCATCTTTGAGGACAGAAATGGCATTTACATCATCGATCTCGCAAAGACGATGCAGCAGATTCGTCAAGCTGTAAAAGTGATTGAGCAGGTTGTGGCAAAGCATCAGACCATTCTCTTCGTCGGAACTAAAAAACAGGCAAAGGGCGTTGTCAAAGAGCTCGCTGAGCTTTGTGGTGAGTTCTACGTCTGCGAAAGATGGCTCGGCGGGATGTTGACAAACCTGCAGACCATTCGTCAATCCGTCAAGAAGCTAGAGCGCATTGAGAAGCGTATCGCTGCCGGTGGTGATGGCCTCACAAAGAAGGAGATTATCCTTCTTTCAAAAGATCAAGAGAAACTTGAGAAGAACTTAAACGGTGTACGCGGCATGAGAAAGCCACCGGGGCTTGTGATCGTTGTCGATACAAACCGTGAGCATTTGGCTGTTGCTGAGGCAACCAAGCTGGGAATTCCAGTGATGGGACTTGTTGATACCAACTGCGACCCCGATCCGATTGAACATGTGATCGCCTGCAACGACGATGCGTTGAAGAGCGTGAAGCTGATTCTGCAGACGCTTGCTCAGGGAGTAGTTCAGAAGAAAAATGAGATGCGTCTCTCTTCTGGCAAAGATGAAGATGAAGCTGAAGAGGTCAAAGAGAAGGTAGAGCCTGTCGCCGCTTTTGAAGAGGTGGGAGAAGCTGCTGCTGAGGAGGTGACAAATGGCTGAGATTACCGCAAAGATGATTCAGGAGCTGCGCAAGCGCACCGGAGTCGGTATGGCAAAATGTAAGGCTGCTTTAGAGGCGGCCGGCGGTGATATGGACAAAGCAATTGATGACCTTCGTAAGGCGGGCATGGCTCAGGCTGTTAAAAAAGCTGACCGTGAAGCTAATGAGGGAAAGATCGCTGTCTATGAAACCGACGACGCTATCGCTCTAATCGAGGTGAATGCTGAGACCGACTTCGTTGTTAACAACGAAGCGTTTCAAAAATTTGTCGATGAGATGGCCGAAGAGGTAGCTAAAACAAAGCCAGCTTCACTAGAGGGGTTTCTCGCACAGAAATTCTCTAAAGATAGTGGCTTGACGATTGATGAGTTGCGCGCAGTCTTAGTACAGAAGATTGGTGAGAACATCCAGATCCGTCGTATTGAGGTTCATCCTAAGAAAGAGGATCGTTCACTTGGCTATTACTCCCATATCGGTGGAAAAGTTGTCACATTGGTCTCTATTGAGGGGGCTGCCAACCAAAGCTCGCTTTCGAAAGAAGTTGCGATGCATGTGGCAGCGGCTAACCCTGAGTTCCTTTCACCGGAGAAGGTGCCTCAAGAGACTATCGATCGTGAAAAAGAGATCGCTAGAGAACAGCTCAAAGGTAAGCCTGAGAACATCATGGATAAGATCTTGGAAGGGAAGATAAATGCCTTCTTCGATCAAGTCTGTCTCACACGCCAAAAGTTCATCAAAGATGACTCTGTCTCAATCGATGAGCTGGTAGCTAAAGAGGGTAAGCAGGCGGGATCAAATTTAAAGATCACAGCCTTTTCACGCTGGGCAATCGGAGAGTAGGAGGGACTCTATGGGAATTCGCAATGAGGCAAAGGAGAAGATGGGCCATGCTATGGACCATTTTCATGAAGAGCTTAAAAATATTCGCACAGGAAGAGCCAACCCTGGACTGGTGGAGAATGTCCCCGTTGAGGTTTATGGTACTCAGATGCGTCTTAAAGAGCTCGCCTCGATCAATACACCGGAGCTTCGTCAGATTCTAATTACTCCCTTTGATGGGAAGAATACGCAAGCAATTGGAAAGGCGATTGAGTTGGCCAATTTAGGCATCAATCCAATCGTTGATGGAAATCAGATACGTCTGAATATTCCTGCCATGGATGAGGCGTTGCGCAAAGAGATGGTTAAGCTGGTCCACAAGAAGCTCGAAGAGTGTAAGGTGGCAATCCGCAATATAAGACGCGAACTTAATGATCGCGTGCGCAAAGAAAAAAAAGATGGCGAGCTTCCCGAAGATCAGATGAAAAAAGCTGAACATGAGATCCAAGAGGAGACGGATGCCTTCTGTAAGAAGGCTGATGGCGTCTCTGTTGAAAAAGAGAAGGAGATCATGACGGTCTAATGCTTGATTTTTAATCGAAGAGAGCATAAATTATACCATATTATCTGGCCCCATCGTCTAGTCAGGCCTAGGACACCGGATTTTCATTCCGATAACAGGGGTTCGAATCCCCTTGGGGTCAAAGTCTTTAAGAGTGTATCTTAAAGATATATGGGTCCTTAGCTCAGTTGGTTAGAGCACCTCACTTTTAATGAGGGAGTCGAAGGTTCGAGTCCTTCAGGACCCATTTTTTCTTTCTCAATCTTGCCAGAAAGGAAGGCAGCAGCTACACTCATCCAAGAGGAATTTTCATATTCAGTTCTTGCCGTTGCCGATCAATTTAGGAGATCATGAACAAGTCACAGTCTAAGGAGACATTTACAGACCAGCAGCAGCAGAAGGTCGACCAGCTCGTCGCGATAGCGAAAGAGCAGGGTTTTATTACCTATGAGGAGATCAATGAGATTCTGCCGATGAATTTCGACTCGGCAGAGCAGATCGACCAGGTACTGATCTTCCTTGGTGGTCTTGATATTCCTATTCTCAACCAGTCTGAAGTTGACCGCCAAAAAGAGCGTAAGAAAGAGGCTAAAGAGCTTGAAGGGGTATCGAAGAGGATTGAAGGCACTCCCGACGATCCAGTAAGGATGTATCTTAAAGAGATCGGCTCTGTCCCGCTTCTCACGCGCGAAGAGGAGGTAGAGATCTCCAAGCGTATCGAAAAGGCGCAAAATCAGATCGAGAGGATCATCATGCGCTTTCGCTATTCGGCGAAAGAGGCAGTTGCCATTGCGCACTACCTGATTCAAAATAAAGAGCGCTTTGACAAGAGTATTGCTGAAAAAGAGATCGAGAATAAAAACGACTATCTCAAACTCCTGCCAAAGCTCAATGAGCTTTTGTGTCGGGAGGATCATAGCCTTGAAGAGCTGCTCAAAAAGCTAGTTGATTCTTCCTTGAAGAAGGCTGAGCTCGTCAAGCTTGAAGAGGAGACTCAGAAGTGCCGCATCCGTATCCAGGCCTATCTCAGACGTCTTCATTTACGCGCCAACATCATCGACGACTTTGGCGAGGTTATTTTACGCTCTTACGAGCGCTTCTTAGAGCTCGAAAAGGAGATCAAGGAGCTTGAGCCAAGGGCTGAGAGGAATAAGTTTGCCAAAGCTAAGATGCTCGCCGCCACCCGTAAGCTCAAAAAACGTGAAATTGCAGCGGGCCGCAGCCTCGATGTCTTTAAAAAAGATGTTCGGATGCTCCATCGCTGGATGGATAAGAGCCATGAGGCGAAGCGTGAGATGGTCGAGTCCAACTTACGCCTTGTTATCTCCATTGCAAAGAAATATACCAACCGCGGCCTCTCCTTCCTCGACCTGATCCAAGAGGGGAACATGGGCCTGATGAAGGCTGTCGAGAAGTTCGAATATCGCCGCGGCTATAAGTTCTCCACCTATGCTACCTGGTGGATTCGTCAGGCGGTCACCCGTGCCATCGCCGACCAGGCGCGCACGATTCGTATCCCTGTTCATATGATCGAGACTATCAACAAGGTTCTTCGCGGGGCGAAGAAGCTGATGATGGAGACAGGGCGCGAGCCGACGCCCGAGGAGCTAGCGACCGAGCTTGGGATTACGTCCGAGCGTGTCCGTGAGATCTATAAGATCGCTCAGCATCCGATCTCACTCCAAGCTGAGGTAGGCGACGGCGGCGAGAGCCAGTTTGGTGACTTTTTAGAAGATACCAGCGCCGACTCACCCGCCGAGGCGACAGGATATTCGATCCTCAAAGATATGATGAGCGAGGTGCTTGACACCCTCACGGAGCGTGAGAGAAAGGTGTTGATTCAGCGCTTTGGTCTTCAGGATGGTAAACCGAAAACCTTAGAGGAGGTTGGGATCGAGTTTAAGGTAACGCGTGAGAGGATTCGACAGATCGAGGCGAAGGCGCTGCGTAAGATGCGCCATCCGACCCGCTCGAAGAAGCTTAAAGCGTTCCTCGATCTTCTTGAACAGGAATAATTGCCCAGGCCTTAAGGCCTGGATGCTTTGCACTCTTTCCAAAATCCTTTTTTTGGAAAGACCCGGTCCTTTAGGGCCGGGTTTCCCGACGGAGGAGGGATGAAGCTATCCAATGATGAGCTGACAGGGCTCATCGATGAGGGCGGCGCCCTCTCGAATGTTCTTCCTCGCTTTGAGGTGAGGGAGGAGCAAAAAAAACTTTTAAATGATATTACAGACGCTTTTAACGACGAGCGCATCGCCCTATTAGAGGCTGGCACAGGCGTCGGCAAAAGCTTTGCCTATCTACTACCAGCTCTAATATTAAGCCAAAGGCATCAAGAGCGCGTCGTCATCTCCACACATACGATCCATCTCCAAGAGCAGCTGGTGCATAAAGATCTGCCGCTACTGATGCGCGCTCTTGGCTCTCAAGTTAAGGTGACATTAGCGATGGGGCGGCGAAATTACTACTGCCGTCTGCGTGGCGAAGAGAACGCCTCCGACGCTCTTTCCGCCTGGTCTATGGGCGCTACCAATGGGCGCCGCTCTTCGGTCCCTTTTCCCATACTCGAATCTGATTGGGATGAGGTGGCGGTCGACCCTGACAGCTGCCTGCACAAGCGCTGCCCCTATTATCAAGAGTGCTTCTTTTTTAACGACCGCAGACAGGCTGAAAAATCGCAAATTATTGTCGCCAACCACCATCTCCTGCTCTCCGATCTCGTTGCGAAAAAACGCGGTGATCCCTCGCCGCTGCCCGATTACAAATTCGTCATCGTCGATGAGGCGCACCATCTTGAAAGGGCTAGCACACAGCTTTTTGCAAGAGAGCTTTCACAAAAGCGTATTTTCAAGCTGCTCAGCCGCTTGCTTACGGAAGGGACAACGGCTAAGAGGGGTAGGCTCAACCAGATTTTCGACCTCTACAATGACGAAGTTTCTCGGAAAATGGATCTTTTAGCAACAAAACGTGAGTTTGCTGATACGCTGGCTAGGCTCTTCGTAGCTGTCAATTCTCTTTTGGGTCAGGAGAGTCGGCTTAGGATCAAAGAGCCTCTGAGACGAGCTGTCGCTTTCCAAGAGGTTCCGGCAAAAGAGGTGCTAGAGGTTGGAGAGAAGCTCTTAAGGATGATCAAGGTCGCCCTAGCAAAGTTAAAACCGGTTGATGAGATGAGCCCCAAAGAGGAGTCCTTGCGTTTTGAGACAAATGCGATGGTTCAGCGCATTGGTGAGACGCTCTCTTTAGTTAGCGCACTATTCTTGCAAGAAAATGATCCAAAACGGGTCGGCTGGTTTGAAAAAGATCCAAAAGATTTGAGGCTGGTTGAAGCGCCTCTGGAGGTAGGGGCGCTTTTAAAAGAGCATCTCTTTGATCAGATGAGATCAACTGTCCTCCTCAGTGCGACATTAGCGACCCACAGCGGCTTTGGCTATACCAAAGAGAGACTCGGCGTTGACGGGGAGCCGATCGAGGCGCTCTATAGCTCACCATTTGACTATAAAAATCAGGCGCTCTTCCTCATACCGGAAGATCTTCCAAAACCAGATGATCAGAGGTTTATGGAAGAGGCAAATAGTGTGATACTCGACGCCATAACGGCAAGCCGTGGCCGCGCTTTCATCCTCTTTACCTCTTATGGCGCCCTAATCAGATCTTACGAGGCGCTTAAAGCCAAACTTAAGGGCTATACGCTCTTAAAGCAGGGCGATAGCTCACGGCGCGATCTGATCGATCAATTTAAAAAAGCAAAAAAGCCCATACTCTTTGGCACCGACTCCTTTTGGGAGGGTGTCGATATCGCTGGTGAGGCGTTGAGCCTTGTCATTATCCATAAGCTCCCTTTTCCCATGCCATCAGAGCCTCTGATCGAGGCGCAAGGTGAGCTTTTGGAGCAGGAGGGCAAGAGCGCCTTCTTCAGCTACCATCTTCCCAAGGCGGTGGTGAAGTTTAAGCAGGGCTTTGGACGGCTGATTCGCCACCAAAAAGATCGCGGCGTTGTGATCTGTCTCGATCAAAGAATTATCTCGAAGGGATATGGGAAGGCTTTTGCCAAATCGCTACCCCCATGCGAGATAAGGGTGACAAAAAACGGCGAACATCGCAAACACCTAAAAGACTTCTATCGCGTGTAACCATTTCCTTCCTTTGTTAAAAAATACAGCTATTATGTGAGAAAAAGTTTTCAAATGAGGCTGATGGAGTTGTGTCCAGAATTATGTGCAAATTGACCTGATGTAACATCCAGCTCGGTACCCGCTTTATTGATCGTTTCTCTGGTATGCCCTACCTCCACATTCAGCAAAAGCATTTTCGTAGCAAAAAAATCAAAAAAAAACTGCAATTTTTTTTGATAAAAATAATGTTATCAATTATAAACTTGATATAAAGGAAAAACAGAGTCTCTCTATACAGTGAAAAATAGAGAAATTGAGATTAATATTTACATTTGGAGAATTGCAAATGATGCCTAGAAGATACGCAGAAGTACAACCTATGTTCCCACCAGCTATTTATCCGGCACACTTACATGTTGCTCGACGGCCTCATTACACTGAACTAAGGCCTACCCCTAGTAGGATAACAGAGCGGCATGTAGAACCGATTAGAGTTCCCCCCGCTATCACTGAATCGGAGAGGATTTCTGGTTTTTGGTGGAGGACTGTAGAGTCTGTTTCCTTATCATTATCAGATGAAACAGTAAAGTGGAATTCAGGGGTTGCTGATTATGGTCATAACCAATCTGATATGGTTTATCCTGAATCAGGAATTAAAGATATCCCCGATATTTCAGGTCAAAGGGGATACCACTTGGGTGGGACAAATGTAAGTGATGATTTGCTCATGTTTGTGTCGACAAAAAAAGCAGGCTTAAAACCAAACAAAAATTATAGAATTTTGTTTAGAAGTGTATCTTTTGCGACAAACGTACGACCTGGTCAGATTGGGGTAGGGGGAAGCCCTGGAGAATCAGTTTCAATTAAAGTAGGCGCTTATGGTTTAGAACCAAAAGTGAAACTAGTTAATAATGACTATTCTCTCAATTGGGACATTGGCATACAAGCAAATGATGGACCTAATGGTAAACGAATTGGACATTTTGCAAAAGACACAGATACAAATACTGATCGCTATGCGATTAAAACAATACAAACCAATGCTTCAATAAAAGCTCGAACAGATAGAGATGGAAATCTTTGGGTACTACTCGCAACAGATTCAGGATTTGAGGCACGTTCAGATATTTATTTTATTCATATGGATTTCGAAATTCAAGAGAGCATTTTTAATTTTTCTTTTCTTGAATCTCCAGAGTCACTTGCCATTGACCCTAGGGATGGTAGAACTCAAATTAATAGCCAAACAACTTATGAGAGTATGGCGCAACAAGATAGCGTTCCCGGGGCCCCAACTGCACAGACGGTTAAGTTTTTGATGACGGGAGTTCAAAACCCTGAAGAAGCAAGATTTTATTTTATGAATACTCAAACTCATCAATACCATTTCTATTTTGCTAGAGATGCTCTTGGCTATAACCGGGATGGCCAAGCATTCAATGATGAAACCTACTTTTCTGATTCCAGAAATAATTTAGCTGGATCAATTGTCTACTATCCTAATCGTACAAATTCAGATGGAAGCGAGGGGACTTTTACTCTTCAATTTTTCTTTTCAGATCCTGTGACTGCTCGATTTGTAATTATGGCTTATAAGTCTATTGAAGCACTTATGCCTTTTGCTCAAGGAAGACTTTGCTATGTTCCTACAAGTGTTACTCATACACAAAAATACAAAGAAGAAGAACAAGAGTATGCAAGAAATAACATCGCTGTTTTAAGCTCTGAGGAATTACTAGGAAATGTTCCTTTTGTTCCGCTAAACCCTGGTAAAGCTTATGGGATTTTACGTGTTGTCGAACCAACAGATCCTACACCTTTATCAGTCCGAGACGTTGTTATTTTTAAATCTGCTCCTAATGATTTATCTCATGTAGCTGCGGTAGTAACAGAGGAACCTCAAACCCCGCTTTCTCATATTAATCTTAAGGCGATACAGAATCGCACACCAAATGCTTACTGGAAAAATGCGAGCCAACAATCAAGTGTTCAAGATTTAATAGGAAAGCCTGTTTACATCGATATAGGATCGGAAATTGAAATAAGAGAAGCCACGCTGCAAGAGGTGCAAGAGCACATTGATAGCTTAAGGCCTACAAATTCTCAGATTCCTCAAAGGAACCTTCATACAGAGACTATTCAAAGTTTGGATAATGTTAGAAATGCTCAATCAAATTCAGTAGGAGCGAAAGCAGCTAATGTGGGTGAATTAAAGCATGCTCTTTCTGAACAAACAGCTAAAGTTCCGGATGGTTTTGCTGTCCCCTTTTACTTCTATGATACATTCATGAAAGAAAATGGTTTGTATCGCCAAGCAAGGCAAATGATCGAAGAGGAACAGTTTAGTAGAGACATTTCTTATAGAGACCGTCGTTTAAAGGAATTTCGAAGAAGCATTAAAGCCGCTACAATGCCTTCAGCTTTATCTGAGGCATTAGAACAGTTTCGTACAAGTTTTCCCGAGGGCACATCTTTACGATGCCGATCAAGCACGAATAATGAAGACCTCGTTGGTTTCAATGGAGCAGGGCTGTATGACTCTTTCACTCACAGAATCGATGAGGGTCTTTTAGAAAAATCGATCAAGCAAGTTTATGCAAGTCTTTGGAATTTTAGGGCATTTGAAGAGAGAGAGTTTTATCGAATCGACCATTTTGTAACTGCTATGGGCGTGCTTGTTCATCCAAACTACGATGATGAGCGTGCAAATGGGGTTGCTGTTACGAAAAATCCATTTGAAAGGTATACAGGTTACTACATCAACGTGCAGTTTGGTGAAGCATTAGTAACAAACCCTGATCCCGGGGCAGTACCTGAGCAATTGCTAGTAAGAAAAGTGCGAATTAGACCTAATGAGGTTGTTACTGAAGTTTCTTATATTACTCATTCTAGTATCGGAGAAGAGCCTGGACAAAAAGTACTACTTGAAGGCCAGGTAAAGGAGCTTGCTGATAATTTGGCTGCAGTTCAGGATCATTTTCGGCGAATATACCGAGGAGGGGAGGGGTTCGCCATGGATGTCGAGTTCAAAATCGACATTGATGGAGAACTAGTGATCAAACAGGCAAGGCCTTGGGTGGAACACACACCCAATACATTAGAACGGGCACCCTCTTCTTTACCAATACCTCCTGTTTCACTGAGATCAACGCCTATTCTAGATGTGTCATCTTCTGCACTCGTTGATAGACATGAAATAGTAGGTGAAGCAGGACGAACTCTTTATCCACAAGCTGCTGGTTGGATGTTTACGACTAATCTTATTCAGCCAGCTTATCGCTTAACGGTGTACCAAAAAGATAAACTACGTCCTTATGTTGGGAGTTTAGTAGATCGTGTTATTATCCAGTATGATTGCACTATGACCGACAGTTTAGGTTGTGTGCGCATACCGCACAATCGTCCTCCTTTCACACGTAAAGTGTGCCTGAATTCAGGGTCAGCAGGTCAGACTTTTGGTCACAGGATTTATATTAATAAACCTAGAGATGAAAGAAACCTATCTCAGCTAGCTTTATTATGCCATGAACTTGTTCACTCGATGCAGTTTGAAACATATCGTAGCCAACTTGATAATTTTGGGTACCACTACTTTAAGGGGTGGTCTAAGGCTGATTTTTCATACCGAAGAAACAGATTAGAAAAAGAGGCTTTTAAATTGCAAAAACGATTCATTGGGGATCATTCTCTAATGAGCAGATAGGATAATCTGCTCATGCATTTTTTGAAGATAGGGCATTAATGGAATGTAGTAACAACTTATCTTGGTGACACTACAATCCCAAAACATGCCATTAGACAAAACAGACCTTTTGCTAAGTTGTTTTTTGTTCCAAAATGTATTTTTTCGCAGAATTTATTAGAGCTATGAGTGATCATTGTTTCTTCATAGACTCTCTAATAGTGGGCTTGATAAACAAGAGTTCTCACACAATCTGCAGTTAACAATGTATGGAGGTGAAAATTGAGGAAAAGGCCCGTATCTAAATAGATACAGACCAATAAAAAGATATTAACGAACGTTCCAGTGCTTTTGGATCGTCTCAACAAAGATGATCTCATAGATCACAGATAGTCCTACGAGGATGTAGATCAACTTAGTGACACCATTGAATTTCCTATCCTTAAACCTCTTCTCAAGTGGCTCACATTTGATGCCGAAGAACGCACCTTTAGCGGAAAACCAGGGTGGGACGATACTGGGGACTTTAGCAATAGCGTTGTTAATGTGGAGCTTCGCACAAGTGATGGAGAGAAGGAGGCTTCTACTCAATTTGGGATTACAGTTGGTGGAACATCAAATGTAGAGTTGTTTTTAAGCGTTGGTGGACCCATTGTTGGGATATTGGGTGTAGGCGGAGCGTGGATTAGCAAAAGAGGTTTGCTTATGAACCGCTTTAATCGGAAACACTATGACAAAGGAACAACAGAAGTAGAGGTGGGCGTTCCTTTTACCATTCCTTTGACCAATGATGTCAATAAAGCTCAAAAAATCAGGACTTACAAAGGAAAAACGCTCGTCGGAGGTTTTGCAGTTCCCCGATCATTAGAGAGTTTTGAATGGCTTAAACGGGATCAACCTATTCCTGGTGGTTTACCTCTCCCTGGTTGGTTGGTCTTTGATAGCGGAAAAAGTGAGCTTTTCTGCAAAGAAGGTGTGCCAAATGAACATAGAGGAGAGTATATCATCAGATTGATAGCTAATGCCGAGATTATCTTAGAAGAGCACAGGTTAGTTGTGGGAAGTTCGTCAGGTTCTACACCTGGCAAAGATGTTGAAATGAACGCCTTTTAACCCATTTTATACGTTATTTGTAGAAAATGTTTTTTTAATAGCGTTTGCAGTATGACTTCATA
>JAJFMK010000168.1 GCA_021772215.1 Chlamydiota bacterium
GAACCTCAATTGGACCAACGCCTTTCAACGCCACGCCACTTCGCAGCTGATCGCTCTTTTTTTTGCGATGCTTTTTCTTATCTTTCTCGCTAATAGAACAAGCTTTGCTCCCTTTAGAGATAGAAACTGGAAAAATGGCGCTTGGAAAGGAGCCCTCTCTTGGATCATCGCTCTTCCTTGGGTCCTCTTCGTCTCTTTAGGCTGCTCCTACATCCTACAGGATCTCTTCGGGATCGAACCGGTTGACCAAGAACCTGTCCGCTTCCTCAAATCGCTCATTTCATACCCAACACTTCTGATCTGGACAGCAATATTTATGGTTACTGTCGTCCCGTTTTGTGAGGAGATCCTCTTTCGCGGCTTCCTCCAAAGCTACCTAAAGCGCCTGATGCCTCTATCTGCCGCCATTATTCTCTCCTCCTTCCTATTCACAATCGTTCACTTCTCCTCTGATCAGGGGCTCTCCAACTTCGAGCTTCTCCCTCCTATCTTCTTGCTCTCCCTCTTTTTGGGATATATCTTCGAGAGGTTTCAATCGATCTGGGCCTCTATTGCTTTACACTCCCTTTTTAATCTTATAAATATTATCATGCTCCTCACTAATTGAGGCTAGCCATGAAACTTATTACCTTTTTTTTACTCGTTATCTCTTCAACTCAGCCTCTCCTTGCAGATCAACAGGAGCGAATCATTGAG
Organism: Chlamydiota bacterium; assembly: GCA_021772215.1. Lineage (GTDB taxonomy): Bacteria > Chlamydiota > Chlamydiia > Chlamydiales > JAJFMK01 > JAJFMK01. The sequence continues at coordinate 697 of JAJFMK010000168.1, forward strand.
GGCAATAATCGCTTTGCACATGAGCTCTTTTTGGCCCTTCATAAACATGAGCCTTCCGAAAATCTCGTCATCTCTCCCTTAAGTATCTCCTCCTCACTTGCCATGGCGACATTGATCGCCGAGGGTGAGACGAAGCTTGAGATGTGCAAAGCCCTCCACCTCCTTCCCTCAAACATCCTCATCGATAAGGGATTTTTAGAAATTCATCGGTTTCTAAAGAGCGGTTTTGCCGCTGAAGAGGAGCCGGTCCATCTTAACTTGACCAGCGCCATCTGGATGCAGAGCGGCCTCCATGCTGTCCCCTACCTCCCCAGCGGCGTCGCCCACTTTTGGGAAGAGGGAATCCACTATAGCGATTTTTTAGGCGCCCCAGAACTTGCGCTCAAAGAGATCAACGAATGGGCTGATAATGAGACCAACGGCCTTGTACCGGAGCTTCTCTCAAAGGGCTCGATAAATTCCTTAACGCGCATGGTCTTAGTCAATACGATCTATCTTCGCGCCCCTTGGAAGTTTGGGTTTGACCCAGAGATGACCTATGAGGATTATTTCTGTGGAATAAAAGAGAAGGTTCAAAAAGCAGACTATATGCAAAAAAGGGAGCGCTTGGCTCTAGCTCAAACTGACGAGTACCAGGTTTTGGCAATCCCCTTTAAAGAGTCCCTCTCAACGAAGAGCCAACTGGCGCTTGTCCTTCTTTTGCCACGCGTTGGCAAGGATCTTGAGGAGCTATTAGAGATGCCTCTTCGGCATCTCGATTTTCAAAACAAGCTTGTCGACCTCCATCTACCAAAATTTGAAATATCTTTTTCCACCTCTTTGAAAAAGACGTTGCAACATTTGGGAATGACACTTCCCTTTAGTGAAAAGGGAGGCTTTCTCATTGACGGTCAAAGACATCTCATAACCGATGTGGTTCATCAAGCGACACTTAAATTAGACGAGGGAGGCGTCCTAGCAGCAGCTGCCACAGCTTCGCTAATTGGAACGACCGCCTGGGAAGAGCCGCACCCCTTTATTGCCAACCGCCCCTTTGCCTTTAAGATTATCGACTTGACGACGAAGAGTACCCTGTTCATGGGCTGCGTCGAGAATATAGATGTCGACTAGCTTGTTTTAAACAGCCCTTTTGCCTATGAAGTTGAATATGAAGTGGCTCCCTATCCTACTGCTCTTTGGTCAGCTCAGCGCATCCGGCATTAACCAGTTTGGATTCGATCTTAAAGAGCAGCTCAACAGTAGAGAAAATTTACTTCTCTCTCCCTTTAGCATCTCCTCGGCCCTTGCGATGGCAGCGACCGGTGCCAATGGCGCCACCTATAATGAGATGGCCAAGGTTCTCTATCTTCCCGAAGATCGAGAGGAGAGCGACGAGCAATTTCGCACCCTTTTAGAGCATCTGACTCAAGGTGACCAAAAGAGCAACGACGTGATCCTTGAGATTCACAATAGCCTATGGATGCAGACCGGTGGGCAGTTCTTCCCTCTCTATCAGCAGCGCGTCGTGCGCGACTATCAAGGAATCCTAAGACAGGCCGATTTTGAAAACGACCCCGACGAGGCGAGCGTTGAGATCAACCGTACAGTCGCCAAAGAGACAAAAGGAAGGATCCGCAACCTATTTAAAAAGGGACAAATAGACGCATTGACACGTGTTGTCTTGGTCAATACTGTCTATCTCAAAGCGCCCTTCGCCAGCCCCTTCGACCAGGCTCATACAAGGGATCGCCCCTTCACCACCTCTGACCAAAAAGAGGTCAGCGTGAAAATGATGTATCAAAAGGGCTGGTTTCCTTACATGGAAGGCAAAGACTACAAAGCTTTAGAGATTCCTTACGTGGCTGACGAAAAGGAGCTGGCACTCATCATCGTACTTCCTGACCATTGGCAAAAACCCCTCGATTTAAGCAGGGAATTTCCCCACATCCAAGATGAGTTAAAAAGAAGCTACGTCGAAGTTCACCTGCCCAAATTCACCGTAAAAAGCGAGCTCTCTTTGGTTAAACCCCTAAAAGCGATGGGGATGAAGCTGCCCTTTTCTGGCAACGCTGACTTTAGCTTGATCAGCGACGATGAGCAGCTCTTTCTCTCAGCGGTCAATACCGAAGCGATCCTTACCATCGATGAGGCGGGTAGCTTAGCGACAGCCGCCACCGGAGCCACTATTGGCGTCAAGAGCGCCCCTCCCACTGAAGTGATCCCCTTTGTGGCGGATAGCCCCTTCTATTTTTTCATCCTCGATAAAAAATTGAATACTATCCTCTTTATGGGAGAGCTACTACACCCTGGAAATTAAAAAGTTGTAGATGGTATAATTGACGCCGATCATGAAAGATTTAACCTACCAAGTATCACACTTTGGCATTAGCGATGTCGGTTTAGTCCGCGAAAAGAATGAAGATTTTTGGGCCGAGTGTCTAGAAAGCGCCTTCTTTGTCCTGGCTGACGGGATGGGAGGCCACAAAGCGGGAGAAATCGCCTCCAAAGCTGCAGTCAACGGCCTCTGTGCCATCTTAAAAGATGCTTTAGAGGCAAGTGATACACCTACCCCCCAAGCAGCCTCACGCACCCTGAAGCTATCGATTCAGGAGGTCAACCGCATCATCTACCGCATGAGCCAGCAAGATCATCTCCTAAAGGGAATGGGCACCACGCTTGTCTGCCTGCTCTTTTTACCAGACCACGCCATCTTCGCTCATGTCGGAGACAGCAGGATCTATCTCATTCGTAACCAAAGAATTAAGCAGATGACCGATGACCACTCCCTGCTTAGAGAGCTTATCGACATGGGCCAAATTAGCCAAGGTCAGGCGGCCGGCTTTGAATACAAAAACATCTTAACGCGCGCTATCGGCACCGAGCCTACCGTCGAGCCGACAACAAACTTTGCCAAAATAGAGATGGGTGACCTCTATCTTCTCTGTTCCGACGGACTCTCCGACCACCTCCACGAAGCCGATATTGAGCAGATTCTGATCAATAACCCGAACCTTGATGAGGCGGGGAAGGCGATGGTCAAGCTGGCCAAGCAAAGAGGCGGCCACGATAACATTACTCTGATGCTCATTCAGGTTGACGATGAAGATCTACCTAGATAACAACGCCTCAACGCCGATCGCACCTGAGGTTTTAGCAGCCTGCCAAGAGGAACTGCAGCTACTGGGCAACCCATCGAGCACCCACTCTGCCGGCCAAGAGGCAAAACTTCGCCTAACCAAGGCGCGCCGTACAGTCTCCAGTGCCCTTAACGTCTCCCCTTCAGAGATTCTCTTCACCTCCAGTGGCACCGAGGCTATGAACCTTCTAATACGTGGAGTTCTTGGCAAAAGACGGCACAAGGGGCGTATCATCACCTCCCCGACAGAGCACGCCTGTGTCTTTGCCCAGATGCCCGAGCTCGAAGCACAAGGCTATGAGATCATCATGTTAAAGCCGGGCTTAACAGGTCAAATTACTGCTAAAGATGTGGCAGAAGTTCTCGATGAAGAGACCGCCCTTGTCACTCTGATGGCCGCCAACAACGAAACGGGCGTCCTAAACGACTGGCAGGAGATCTCGAAGCTGACAGCTCAAAATGGCACCCCCTTTGTCGTCGACGGCGTCGCTCTCTTAGGGAAAGAGCCCTTCACCATCCCCGAAGGGGTCACTGGCATGGGCTTCTCCGGCCACAAGGTGCACGCTCCCAAAGGAATCGGTTTCACATATCTTAAAAGGGGAACAAAGATCGCTCCGCAGCTGATCGGCGGCAGCCAGGAGGCCAACCTACGTGGCGGAACGGAGAATTTGGTCGGCATCGCCGGCCTCGCCTGCGGCGTTTCTCTCCTAACAGACATCGACTCTCACGCCAAAAATTTAAAATCCTTGCGCGACCACTTTGAAAAGCGTCTACTAAAAGAGCTTTCAGACGTAGAGATCAACGGCAAAGCCGTAAGGGTCTCCAACACCTCCAACCTCGCCTTCATTGGCTGCGACGGCGAATCGCTCTTAATGAGTCTCGACCTCGAAGGGATCTTCGCCTCCCACGGCTCCGCCTGCTCCTCCGGCTCCCTAGAACCCTCCCGCATCCTCCAGGAGATGGGCTACCCCAGATCGCACGTGCGCTCCTCTTTGCGCTTCTCCTTTAGCCGCTACAACACTCTCGATGAGATCAACCAAGCCATCGATCACATCATCCGAAATGTGCAGCGCCTAAGAGCGATCTGAAAACAGAGGTTCTTTGATCAGTTGCAGTGGATCAGCTGTTTTAGCAGTCTCAGAGCGACTTGATCTTCAGAATAATAAGAGTCCTCTAGTAGAGAGCCATAAACAGACTTCCCATTTTTATGCTTAAATAGATCATCGTTGAGGCTGACCAAGTAAGCAATCTTCTGATAATCACCAGTCTTATTTAAAGCTGTTTCACCTGAATCATCAACAGACAGAGGATCTAAGTTCTGCTCCTCTATAAGATAGCGAAGGACATCAAAATCCCCTGTTAAAGCAGCAGCAGTAAGAAGACTCTCCCCCGCATCATTGAGAGCTTTTGGATCCGCCCCCTTCTCAACCAAATACTTGACTGTCTCTAAGTTGCCAAAAGCGACCGCAAAATAGAGAGGAGAGCGATCGCCCTTCCCTTTTAATTTGATATCATCTTTTGATCTATCCAGAAGCCACTTAACTAAATCAGTATGACCGTTTGCTGCCGCTATATGAATGGGATAGTCCCCTTCAGAATTGGCTACGTCTAATGCAAGATCCTGTTTGTTGACAAGCCACCTAACGAGATCTAAATTGCCGCTCTCTACAGCACGGTGTAGCAATTCAGAAGGTCGATCAGCTTTATAATCCAAGATAAGCATCTTCACCATCTCAAACTGCCCACAGCTTGCTGCCTCACCCAAAGGAGTTTGACTCGATTTGCTAGTGAGATTCACATTCAGCTCATTCTCATCAAGCAGCCATTGAACAAGCTCTCTGTTACCATGAGCAGCGGCTCTAAAAAGCGTCTCTTCATCATCGACATTTAGGTCGTAAGCTTTCACTAACCACTCGGCAACCTCTTTTCCCTTTGACTCTGCAGCTACAGCTAGCAGATTTGTCTGATGAGGATCAGCGCCCTGCTTAACTAATAACTGAGAGATCGCTAAGTCATCTTTTTCAACTGCAATAACAAGAAGTTGGTCGAGCCACTCTTCAAGGTTAAACCGATCAAGCAGCATCTTGACACTGTTGATGTGGCCACCTGACTTGATTAGCTCTTCAAGAAGCTCTCTGACTCTCATCTCCTTCCTATCCGCGTCTTTTAGAAAAATCTTAAGTGCAGTGACTTTCCTCTCATCTTTGGCAAAGAGGCTCTCTCCTCGATCCAGAAGAAAAAGAAGAG
>JAJFMK010000169.1 GCA_021772215.1 Chlamydiota bacterium
CCTGAATTCTTAAACCGTCTCAACGGAATGGTAATTTTCAGGCCGTTAGATAAAGTACATCTTAAAGAGGTGATCCATCTCGAGCTTGAGAAGCTTCAGGCACGCTTAGCAAGACGTGAGATAGCAATCCATCTCGATGATAAGGCAATCAACTTCCTTGTTGATAAGGGCTTTAAGCCTGAGATGGGCGCTCGTCCTATTCGACGTACCATCGAAGAGTACTTAGAGGATCCGCTCGCTGAGAAGATCCTTCTCAACCCTGATGAGGGAAGAAAATGCCTCGTCACTGTTGAAGATGACCATTTAAAAATAGTCGATGAGGATGTATTCTCTCTCATCGGAAGCCGCAACAACAATAAGGATAAAAAGCCACAAAAAGCAAAAAAATGATTTCTGATTTTGTTGAACTTGTTGAACAGAAACCGCATTTCTTTATCGACCTCCCTTACGCTAGAGATGATAACTTCATGGGAGAAGAGCTCTATGAGGTGGCTCTTTGCTTCGTCCATAAAAACGCGAAGGCAGCTTTAGATAAGGTGGTTGAAGAGCTTGCGCCCTTAGGCTTGGGCCTTTTGATCTGGGACTGCTACCGCCCAAGGCGTGTGCAGCAGCTGATGTGGGATCGCATTCAAGATGAGCGCTTCGTCTCCGACCCCAGCGTAACCGGTGGGCGCCATATGCGCGGCACTGCCGTGGATTTAACCCTTGTTGACAGTGAAGGAAATCAACTTCTGATGCCGACTGGCTTTGATGATTTTACTGAGGCTGCGCATCAAGACTATATGGATCTTCCAGAAGAGGCGATCAAGAACCGCAAAATCCTTCGCGATGCGATGGAGAAGCATGGCTTTACCAACCTCGCCTCTGAATGGTGGCACTTCGATCTTAACGGCTGGGAGCGCTATCCCTCTTACGATGTCCTCCTCTCCTACCTAGTGGGTTCCACAAATGCGGTTTGAACCATTGCGCAAAGGGCAAGAGGCACTTGTCAAACAGTGGTTCTCTCAAGACTACATTGCGAAATATTGGTATGGCAATGGGCTAGATAATACCCTAGCTACCCTCGAACGTTTTGTTTTAGGCAAAGAGGAGCTCTTCTCACTCTGGATCGCCTACGATGAGGCAGTCCCTTTTGGTTACTTGATGACCTCTCCCATCGATAATAGTGATGAGCCCTACCACGATTATCTTAAACCAAATGATAAAGCAATTTCCCTCGATCTTCTCATCGGCAATAAAGCCTACCTCGGTAAAGGGCTTGCTCATCAGATGATCATCAACTTTCTACAGGATAAATACCAAGGTAAAGCGACAAAGGTCTTCATCGATCCGGGCAGCGATAACGCCAAGGCGATCCATGTCTATGAGAAGGCAGGCTTTAAAAAAATCAGCGAATATACCCCTAAATGGGACCCCACCATCCGCTGCATCCTTATGGAAAAAGATCTAATTTCTTAACCCAGTGATAATCAGTTGTTTGTCACTTTTATGACACTTTTTGGTAGGAAAAAATGTCATTCTACAACACTTTTTGGTAGGAAAAAGTGTCACTTTACAACATTTTTTGGTAGGAAAAAATGTCATAATTGGACAATTATTAGGGTATGAAAAGGTCATTTACTGAAGAGTTGCTGGGGTGGAAAAAGAGAAAAGATCGAAAGCCGCTGATCGTAAGGGGAGTGAGGCAGGTTGGTAAGACCTATATTCTCCAAGAGTTTGGGGCTAACTATTTCCCGAAAACTCACTACATCAATTTTGAGAAACAGACAGATCTAGCAAAGGTCTTTGAAAAGAATCTAGATCCGCTTCGAATTATTAAAGATCTTAGCTTTTCTTTAAATCAGCCTATAGATGTGAAGAGAGATCTTGTCATCTTTGATGAGATTCAAGCCTGTCCAAAAGCTTTAACCAGTCTCAAATATTTCCAAGAGGAGCTTCCTGGGTTGCACCTCTGTTCAGCAGGGTCTCTTTTAGGCGTGCACTTAACTCCTGTCTCCTTTCCTGTTGGGAAGGTGGATCTGTTAACTCTCTATCCGATGTCTTTTGAGGAGTTTCTTTTAGCAATTGATGAGCAAAGATCCATTACAGTTTTACAGCAGTGGAAAAGAGGAGAGAGTCTTCCTGAGATCGTACATCGTCATCTCTTTGATCAGTTGAAGATCTACTTTGTCGTAGGAGGTCTGCCTGAAGCGGTTAAAGTCTATCGAAACATGAAGGATGCTCCTTATGAAGCAATGGATGCTGTTAGAGGAAAACAGGAGACTCTGATTTCTACCTATCATGCCGATATGGCAAAGCATAGTGGTAAGGTGAATGCCATGCATCTGGACCGGGTCTGGAGGTCAATTCCGAATCAACTTGCCCAGTCTCAAGATGGGTCGACATCGAAATATCAATTTAAAGGGGTTCTTCCTGGGGTGAGTCGATATAGCCGCCTGGTAAATGCGATTGACTGGCTTGAAGGGGCGGGTCTCATTGTAAAGGTTCCGATTGTACAAACAGCTAAAATACCCCTTGCCTCCCATGTGAAAGAAAACATTTTTAAGCTCTTTTGTTTTGATGTAGGAATTCTAGGAGCAATGAGTGATCTAATGCCGAAAACAATTCTTGATTACGACTACGGCTCTTATAAAGGATACTTTGCTGAAAATTTTGTTCTGCAAGAATTCCTTTGTGCAGGAGCCAAGAAGCTCTACTGCTGGGAGAAGAAAACCGCAGAGGTAGAATTTCTAAAAGAGGAAGATGGCGCGGTGATACCTATCGAAGTCAAGTCGGGCTGGGTCACAAAGGCAAAAAGCCTCGACTCTTTTCGAAAGCAATATGACTCTCCCTTTGCAATCATCTTAAGCGCCAAAAACATTCAATTTGAAAAGAGACGAAAGACGTACTGCTATCCTCTCTATTTGGCAGGGCAGATCTATAGTCAAAAATAGAATAACTAAATTTAATTCATAATAGTAAAAACGTTTTTTAGTGATAAAGTAATTTTCCTACAATATAATTGATTGGATGAGCAAGGTTACTGTCTCGAATTCAAATCTTCCATTGCAGGGATTATCCGGTTATCCTCAAGAAATTTTTGACAATATTAGTCAGTGCTTATCTGTCAGAGACCTTGGGCAGTTTTTATTTGTATGCAAAGCTGCTAGGGACGCGAGTGATACCACTCTTCGCTTTCGAGCAAGGGAATATGGGTATCCTTCCCAAAACCTCCCTAGTAGTGAAGAGGCAAAGCCGTTTCTTGCAGCGCTTATAAAGGTAGTTAATGCGCTGAAAGAAATGGGTCTGCTCTCCAAATCAGAGCTGTGCTTTAGTAATGTTGCAAAGGATATTTTTATTTTCAACTGGAACAGTCAACAGTTTGATCCTGAATTGACGTTGATGAATATCCGAACATTTACCTTTGAACGAATCGCTGAGTTATACTCCGATCCTAATTTTTTTTAATGTAAAAAATGTTGTTGTTTTACATCTTTTCTTAAAAAACCGGTTGCATCCTCCCCGAAAGGCTTTTGTTGTCGATGATGCTCGGGAAATGATGCGAGATAGTTTAGTTGCGACGGCAGCAAAAGGAGATGAATATGCAATCAAAGCTCTCTCCTATTTGGGTTTCGGTATTGACATAGAAGATAAAGTTGGTCGCACCCCGCTTTTTGGGGCGGCAAGAAAAGGAGATGAAAGGGCAGTCGCAAGGCTTTTAGAGGCCGGTCTGGGTTGTAGTAGAGGGTTGTCGTCCTCATTACTCGTTAACACCTCAAATCCTCACATCACAGCCCTTCTTTTGAGATATGGGGCAAAGCCTGATCAACAGGACAGTTATGGCAATACTGCTTTGCATTATGCCTGTGAAAAAGAACAGATAGAAACTGTTGAGGTGTTGTTAAGTTTTGGAGCCAGTCCGAATGTAAGAGAGTATTTTCGTGGGGCTACTCCTCTAGTTGAAGCAGTTCGTGCAGAAAAAGCAGAGGTTGTGTTGCGCCTTTTAAAACATAATGCAGACCCAACGATTCCTACTAACTATGGTTTCTTTCCGCTGTTTTCAAGCAGCGCTCCTATCACAGCGCTTCTTTTGAGGTA
>JAJFMK010000170.1 GCA_021772215.1 Chlamydiota bacterium
ACCGACAAATGCTAAATTTCCGACAATGGTGATGCCTAGTGCATAAACTGAATTATCATAAGCACCAACTAGCTGTGGATTGCTAGGGTTAGTGATGTCGATGATCTGCAAGCCTGCTATACCATCAGCAACAAATGCTAAATTTCCTACAACGGAAACGCCATATGCATTGCCTGGAGTGTCATAAGAGCCTGCTTGCTGCGGACTGCTAGGGTTGCTAATATCGATGATCTGTAAACCTTTACTGTCATCAGCGACAAAGGCTAAGCTTCCTACAACGGAGATACCGCGTGCATAATCTGGAGTGTTATAAGAGCCAGCCAACTGTGGGGCGCTAGGGTTGCTGATATCGATGATCTGTAAGCCTGAATGGCCATCAGCAACGTAGGCTAAATTGCCAACAACGGAAACTTCTCGTGCAATACTTGGAGTGTTATAAGAACCAGTCAGCTGTGGGGTGCTAGGGTTGCTAATGTCGATAATCAGCAAACCTGTGTCATAGTCAGCAATGAATGCCAAGCTTCCTACAACTGAAATAGAAGTTGCTCTGCCTGGAGTGTCATAAGAGCCCATGTATTGAGGAGTTATATCAAATGAAAGCCACAAAGGCAGCTCTGTTTTATCTAAAAGTCTTGCAGATAAGCTTAAAAATTGTGCATCTGGATCATTAAATATGACGACACTATTAATGATGAGCGAGAAGGATTGTTTTGGTTGAATGGACCTGTCAATAAAAGAACTGAGTACATAAGGTGGACTGGAGACAAAAAGATCGAAATGATCATATGCACTATTTCCACTGTCATCAGACGCGAACAGTTGTATGGTAATGGCACCTGAATCCTGACCGAGAGGAATCCCAGAAAATATCCCTTGTAAAACTGGATCAGCAATGTCGATAATCTGCAAACCATAAACCCCATCAGCTACGTAGGCTAAGCTTCCTACAACTGAAACGCCTGTAGCATCACCAGGAGTGCCATAAGAATCAACGAGCTGTGGGCTGCTAGGGTTGCTGATGTCAATGATCTGCAAGCTGGAGAAATCAGCTACGTAGGCTAAGTTTCCTACAACAGAGATGCCATATGCAGCGCCTGGAGTGTTATAAGAGCCTGCTAACTGTGGGCTGTTAGGGTTGCTGATGTCGATGATCTGCAAGCCAGAATACCAATCAGCGACGTAGGCTAAATTGTCTACAACAAAGATGCCGTATGCCTCACTTGGAGTGTTATAGGATCCTGCTAGCTGCGGGTTGCTAGGGTTACTGATATCGATTATTTGCAAGCCGGCACTTCGGTCCGCTACGAAGGCTAAGTTGTCTACAACGAAAATATCGCGTGCATTACCTGGAGTGTTATAAGAACCAATCAGTTGTGGATTACTAGAGTTGCTGATGTCGATGATCTGTAAGCCGAAAAGGCGATCAGCAACGTAGGCTAAGTCTCCTACAACGGAGACGCCGTATGCTAAATCTGGAGTGTTATAATACCCAGCCAGCAGCGGGTTGTTAGGATTGCTGATGTCGATGATCTGTAAGCTATTACCCCAATCAGCGACGTAGGCTAAGTTTCCTACAATGAAGATATCGTGTGCGCGACCTGGAGTGTCATAAGAACCAACGAACATTGGATTAACAGGATTACTGACGTTAATGATTTGCAAACCCGACTCTCTATCAGCAACATATGCCAAGTCGCCAACGACAGCGACTTCATTTGCCGCTCCAGGTGTATTATAAGAACTTAGTATTGGATATAGCCCTAACCACTCCGGTAATGGATTACCATCAGCTAGAGAGGCGCTGATGGTTAATGGTGTATCCCCAGTATAGATGAAAGTCTCTAAGGATAATAAGGATAAATAAAAATTCTCTCCCGGCTGTACTACTTGATCAGGGATGCGATTGGCAACGGTGACATAATCGTTAATGGATAACAGGGAACGACCTGTTACAGATATTCCCAAATGGTCACTTACCCCTTGCTGATCGTTTATGTCATTTGGCATGCCGAGATTCAGCATTCTAAGCGCAGCAAAAGCCCCAGCGGTGGCTCCAAGCAGTACAGTAGCTTTAGTAACAGCGATTGTTATTTCTTGCCAGCTCCACTGGCTTAATTTTTTAGCTTCTGACCCTGCTTGGAAAAAAAGGTGTTGTTTTTCTGTAAGAGCTTCTGCACTTCTTTTCCTGATACCCGTCTCTAAGGAATCCTCGGAAGCCTCTTGTTTCAGCCAAAGAAAGCGCTGCAATGCTGATGTTGTTTCGTTAAAAAAACGCAAGGCTGTTTTCATTTTGCCTCTTCCTTTTGGGGTTTTGCGGCTGTTAGTTTACCGCAAATCTTTTTATCTTTATTGGTAGCAGTAAAGTGTCTTGTGGTTTGCATGTTGGCTACCTCTCTCTTCACTAACCGTCTTTTCAGTACTTTCCAAAGTTTTAGATATCAGAGGCGTCATTTCGCAAAGGCTCATGAAGGGTAGAATTTTTCTCTTTTTGGCCTACTGCTTTCATTTCAACATTACCTCCTTACGCAGTATCATCATCATCGAGTAGAGGAACCATACCTGAAGCGTGATCTTTCGTTGTTCCTTTTCTCCTAGTTGTTAGTTCGATTCCATCTCCTGATTGATCACCTACGTTTAGACGAATTTCTTCTAAAATGACCTCGCC
>JAJFMK010000018.1 GCA_021772215.1 Chlamydiota bacterium
GGCCGCTAAGCAGAAAACAGACTTTACATTGCGTCCCTCTCTGACAGAAGTCTTAGAGGCGTGGTTTAAAACTTCACCCCTAAACGAAGGGATAGGCCAAATAGCGATAGATCCCCCCTGGTATAGGAGACTCGGGGCAGATATCTCTCATCAAGTTCAAGTTTGGAGAAGAGATTTTGGTCCAAGATTAGATGCTCTTCAAAGGCGAGTCGAAGAAATAGGAAATGCATGGCGCAGTTGATCGGGCAGCGCCACTCAATACCGGCCGCCGCTTCAAAATTAGCCAAGACCCCGCCGATGGCGTCGTTGACGACAAGGTTTTCTAGATGAAGGTCATCGACTTCGGGTAAAGAGACGTTATGACTCGTCTTTGCATGGCTTAAGAGCAGGCCTAAGCGCATCTGGCCAAAGAGCCCTAAACAGCAGCCAAGATCAAAAAAACTCTCCAAACCGCATGAGATGCCGATGCCTTGGCAGTGGCTCTTCCAGCGCCCTTCAAAGAGAGGGATGCTGCTTCCTTTAGGTTCAAATGACTTAGCGTTGTAGCGCTGTTCAACAAAGAGTAGCTGAACGCCAAAAGAGGGCTTAAGGGCGAGCGAGCAGCCGACCACATATTCGCGAAAGAGGAGCATGTCGACCTGGTTGAATCGCATCTTCCAGCGGCTTTTGCTCTCTTGGGCTCTCTCTAGGTCGGCGATGGCGCTAAAGTTGTCGAGGCCCGGCTCGAAGTAGGTGCCGAAACGACTTTGTCCTTGAGGATAGAAGCCGGGTGATGAGTCGCTGCTTGTTAGGTCCGACTGAAGCCAGGTCCAGAGAACCTCACCGGCAAACTGATCGTAAGGCAGGCCGTAGCCAAAGCCTACCCGAAATCCCGACTCAAAGCTTGGGGTGAAGCGCTTCTCCTTGATCTCAATGAGGCTCGGATCGTTATCGATAAAGGGGCCCTGCACATAGGAAATTCCGGTGATGAGGTGGCTTAGCTGCGGCTTTAAGAGAAGGTAGTCAGCGTTCCAAAAGAATTTTCCACAATCGGAGGGAGCTGAGACCGGCGCGTTTATGGCATAATCAAAGCAGCTAAGATCATAGCATTCATTGGCAGTTAAAATATGTGCAGCAAAGAGAAGTGGAATCAATTTTTTCATGTGGTATGATGATATATCATGTTTATTGAAGTCATCAACCGAAAAACGGGCCAAATTGAGAAAGAGAGGGTCTATGGCGGGCGCGCTCTCAATTTTGTCTGGGGGAAGTCACGCCTTGGAGCTCTAGTTCGCCATCTCGTTCGTCTACCCTTTTTTTCAAAATTCTATGGCGCTTTGCAAAAAGGGCGCTTAAGTAAAAAGAAGATAGCTCCCTTTATCGAGACCTTTGGAGTTGACACTTCAGAGTTTAAAAAGGGTGTAGGGCAATTTAGCTCCTTTAATGACTTTTTTACTCGTGAGCTCAAAGAGGGTGTCAGGCCGATTAGCGATACAACTGCTGTAATGCCGGCCGATGGGCGCTACCTCTTTTTCAAAACGGCTGACGAGGCGCCTTTTTTTTCGATTAAGAAGCAAAAGTTTACCCTTGAGAGTTTTTTACAAGATCAAGACCTGGCTAAAAAATATGAGAAGGGGCCTCTCATTATTGGAAGGCTCTGCCCTTTTGATTATCACCGCTTCCACTTTCCAATCGACTCAAAGCCTAGTAGAGCGCGTCCCGTAGAGGGCGCTCTCTACTCTGTCAATCCGATCGCTTTAGCGATACGCCCCTCTATCTTTTGCGAAAATCGACGACTTATTACAAGTCTAAAAAGTGAAATTTTTGGAGAGGTTTTGATGGTCGAAATAGGAGCCACCAATGTCGGAAGCATCCATCAAACGTATCAACCAGATACGGCCTATCGAAAGGGGGATGAGAAGGGCTACTTCTCCTTCGGCGGCTCCGCCATAGCCCTTCTTTTTCCTAAAGGAATGTTGACGATAGATCCAGCCCTGCTTGCCAACACAAAGAGAGGCTACGAAACCTACTGCCAGATGGGTGAGTCAATCAATAATTTTTCTTGACCATTTTTAAACTTTTCTTGAGACTGGTTTTTCAAGAGCCTAAGACTTTGGATTTAAGCGCAGTTTCCTATCACAGCCTAAAGGGCATTTAGTCATAAATTAGCAAATTTGAGGAGGAGAGATGAGCGGGAGTCCCCAAGTAGTAGGATCCATGCTGCCACAGCAGTTTAAATCGAGCGATCCCTTACCAGGAGTAGCGGCATGGAGAGACAATCAGTTTGAAGTTATTTCGACAGATTACATTGGAAGAGCGTTTCCTTGGCTTTGGGCGCGCAATGAGCGGCTTGTTCAGCTCTCATCTGCTATCAAAGAGCTTCACCAAGCTGTCTTGAGTGAAAAGGGCGAACTCTACCGGCAACTTATTCTATCGCTAAGCGATTCTGACTCCAAAGTCAACTTTAGAGCGAAGCTCTATGAGATCAATAGTGAGCTTTGCCGAGCCAATGAGCGTCCCTTGATTCTTCGATATCTGATTGACATCGCCAACGTTGCTTTGAATCTTTTGGGTTTTGTTCCGATTTACATAAAGCATTATGACACCTTCAGCGATAAAGTTCTCACTGAGGTGGCGCTTTTAGGAGAGAGAAGAGTCGCCAGATCGCCGCAGACGCTGCCTCTCGGTAAAGAGACTGATCTTGAAATGTTCGATGGAATCCCCTCTGGTGCTGCGAAGATAGAGATTGGAATCAATAAAGTTACTATGGCACTTGCTGAGGACGCCACTGTTTGTGAACTTGATGCCAACTGTCTCATTCCATCTGATGGGAATAGTTTTGATCTGCAATTTGGGGTGAAATATCGGCTTAAAGTAGGGCAGGTGACGCGTCAATTTACCATTGCAGAGCCTATAGACTTGAAAATTAAAACAGAATTTACTTTGACTGAAGAGAGGGCGCAAGAGGTCCGCGAGCTCTTAGCTAAGAGAGGGGGAACAGCTCCCTTCATCGCTGGAGTCAATCTGAAAATGAATAATGGCCATGTTTTTGTTGTGGCTGAACCAGGCAGCAAAGGTCTTAACTTTAAAACTGTTGAAATAGAGGCTCCAGTTCTTTTTGGTGTCCAGGTTATGAAGTGCAAGATAAAGCCGGGTCAGATGTATAGCTTCAGTCAAGAGGGTGTGGTGCACGCTTTTTCTCTAGAGGGAAAGAGTCAAATTTCTTGGGAAACTGTCATAGAGTGAGGAGGAGACGATGACTACTGTTAAAGATGGCAGCAATCATCTGCTGGTACCAAAGAGCTTCATAAACCAAGGGGTTGATCCCACTGAGCCGGCTTCTACCGGTTGGGAAGGCCGTCGGTTTGTTCTGCTTGCCAAAGAGAGCTTTAAAGAGTGGTGGCAGCGGATCACTTATAGCGTCAATGAGCGTCTTGAGGGTCTCTCAAGTGGGATGGAAACGTTACTTGAACAGATTGAAAGTAATAAAGGCCTAGAGGGCTCTATTTTACAGATGACGCTTGTGAAAAGAGAGGAGCGCGAACTCTTTAAAGCGCACATTAGCCAGATCAATGATGAGCTCAAATGGGCCAACGATCGAAGTCTCTTGGCCATCGCTCTTTTGAAGGTGATCAATCTGGTGCGCACTCTTTTCTGTTTTGAAGAGTGGCAGCTTCCCTTCTATCGCACCTTCAGTGATGAGGAAATTCACAAGCTGGCGCTTTTACCAATTGATGAGAAAAGGAGTCACCTCTTAATACCAAATACTCTTCTGCAGGATCGTCCAACAGAAGAAGCTGTGAGATGGGATTCTACAAATCGCTTTGAGATGATCTCTCCAAAACCTTTTAGAGACTTTGTCAAGAACCTCTTCTGTATCGAAAATCGGCGACTAGGGAGACTTTCTGTTGGCTTACAGCAGCTTCAATCCGAGGTGAAAGGAGAAGAGGGTCTTTTGCAGTCGATTTTGCGGATGAGTCTCATAAATGAACGTAGCAGAGTTAACTTCCGCGCTAACCTAGTCAACATGAATAAAGAGCTGCAGACAGCAAACAGTTCGGGCACTCTTATCAGAGGAGCGGTAAAGATCCTCAATGCGATATTTTCACTTTTTGGCACGCCAAAGTTCGCTCTTCCTTACTACCCGGCTCTAAGCGTCGATGAGATCAACTGGATTTCAGGAATAAGCCCTGTGCCGCCTGAAGAGTCCCCCGAAGAGCCGCCTTCTCAAGCTCCAAGACTCTATCGAGAGAGAGTGCCGTCACTAGGATCTTTAGGGGAGAGCCGTCCTCCTACAGCTCCTCGTACAGGAGCTAGCTCCTACTTTGCGCCTACACACAAGTATATCGACATGGTTGGGAAGCTTGATGACTATAATCTTCTCGCCGGTATGGAAGATGCCGGTAAAGTGATACTTTCGCAAAGTGGTGAGAATGTGAAGATAGGCGTTCCTGATGGGTATAGAGTTCACGATGCTAACAGCGTCGAGGTTGAAAATGGCGAAGCGATTCAATTTGGTGTCCCCTACACTATAGAGGAAGGTCAGCAGATCCTCCAGTTCACTCTCCATGAACCAAGAGCTCATGCTGAATTTCACCTCGGTAAAAAGGGTCCCTGTCACCTCGATGGTCAATCGCCTATGAGGCTCCACCATGGCGTCTCACTTGTTATGAAGGAGTATGGGCCAGCTCTGGAAATCCAACATGCAGATGTTACGCTCCACTCCAAAAAGGGGGCCAGCAGACTTTTGGGTAATGTTGAAACTCCTCTTCTAAGTGGCGTTGATTACACTATTTCAGTGAATGGTCGTGTGATTCCCTTAAAAGTTACCTATTTTAAAGAGGAGGCCTTTCGTCTAGACTTCATCGGTCTTGATCCTGACTTAGATTGTGAGAGAAGCTCTGCACTTCAGGAGCTAACAACTAACTCGTTAGAAAAGGCGCTTCCGAAAGAGAAATTTAATCTCTTCAATCATCTTGGTCTGGAAGGAGATGTGATGATGAGCTATGAATCAGGCTCTTGGTCAATAGTGCGAGGAGATGGCTATTCGCTGCAGACTACTGGAGGCAACGAAGAGATCTTCGGTCCATTAGCTCTTGGGACCAACTATGAGCTGCGTTTTCAAGGTATCCAGGTCAATTTCTCTTTAGGAAAAACAAGCTATATCAATGGAAAATCTGGTGTCTCTGATTCCCATCAAGCTAATGTAAACGCCTCTCTTCTTAGAGGTGAAGATGTCCTCCTGTTTGATGGTGTGGAGTTGAGAGTCACTGATAATGAGTACTTCCTTGAAGCAGATGATGAGGAGACTGTATCTGTGCAGTCAGGAATTCGAACCACTACATTAGGACTTGATAGTGTGAAACTCGAATCTGGAGTTTATATTGTGAAAAGAGGCGAGGAGTGGATCAGAATCGTCATCGGTGAGCCGCGGATCAAATATGAATGGTTTGCGACCTCTCCATCGACAGGCGGTACAGGGTCAGATGGTTGGGATTTCGGCGGACAAATGTAGAAAATTTAACTTGATTCTTTTCCTCCTTTTTGACAACAATCTCGGGATCCGGGCTCTGGCCCCCTTTTGAACCATCTTTGGTGAGGGGTAGAGCTCGATAGATTAAGTTTAGTCGATTTAGGAGATTAAGATGACTTGCCCTCGTACCCCTGCCCCACCCGTTCACACAGGCTGCTATCAAAAAGCGCCCTTAACGACGTCAATAGACTATGCGAGAGGTAAATTTCGCAGCGCGCCTCGCGATATTCTATCCGAGACATTAATGTGGATCTTCGGCTTAGAAATTGCGCGGTTGACTCGTCTATCTCGTGGCCTACAAGAGCTAAAAAGCCAGGCCGCAAAGGGCCACGGCCCTCTGTTTAATGAACTTCGTGGGAGAACTGAATCTCAAAAGGTTAATTTCAGAGCGAAACTATTCAATTGGAAAGAGGAGTTGACAGCAGCTACTCAACCAAGTCCCCTTATCAGAATCGTTTTCAAAGTGATCAACGCTCTCATCAGCTGTTTCGGTTACCAAGAGTTAAAAGCGCCATTCTACCAACCTTTAAGAACTACTGAGATCAATGATATCATGACGGCTCTCAAAAGAGCTTCCGAAGTCCCAGATCCTAATAGGACAGCTGAAAACCCTCTCCCCCCTCCTCCAGGTCGGAATCCTCTACCTCCCCCTCCATGCCAGGACCCTCTACCGCCTCCTCCAGACCAGGACCCTCTCCCTCCTCCTCCACCAACTCCACAGGAGTTTTCACGATTAGGGGATATAAACGGCTATCCCGCTGTCATAGCGTTTCCCGCACCTCCCAATGGTCATGAGATGAGTGTCAATAAGATTTCTATTTCAGGATTAGAGGGGGCAGAGCTTCAATGTTTTCATAACCGAGCTCTCTTGCGCTTTTCTAATCAAGATTTAGGTTCAATATGCTTAGCAAAACAGGAGGGTTTTAGATATGACATCATTCACAATGCTCCTCCAGCAAATTCACCTATTGAGATCGCTTATGATGCAAAATATCAACTGACGGTTGGTGACAGAGTTGTCCTCTTTTGCCTCTCAAGACCAGCAACCAGTGCAAAGATAAACGTTGATGGTGAACAAAAAGAGGTAGAAAGCGATCAGGAAACAGAAATTGAGGATACGAATTTAGCTCTTCGGCTAATAGACGGGAAGCCCTGCCTTACGATTAATAAAAGTGATAAAGCTGTTACTGTAACAGAGTACAATAGCCGCAATCAAATTAAGAATAGAGTTAATTGTGTAACTGGTGAGGGTCGTAATCGTACAGTAGCTGGATTGCCGATTCCAGATGTTTATAACAATGAGATTGTTAACCTCGAGCTTCTGCAGAAAGAATCTATTGAGGTAATTGTAAAGGGTGATAGGAAGGTATTTTCTCTAGCATCCTTAAAGGATTCTCCAGCAAAAATAACCTATTTTCCGCAAGATAAGCTGATTCCTTTTGGCTCTTCAGTTAATTCGCGAGGTGGGCATCAGCTTATCTCCTATCGCCAGTTGATCGAAGGGGCTAGGGTGACACATCCTGATGATACAAGTCATAACGATGTCAGCGATTCAGAATCGGAAAGTGGACTTTATGGTACACCCAATGGCACACCCAAGGGATCTCCTAGAGGCATCCATACGATAAGTCCGTGGGGGGTTGCCGCGAATGGTCAATTCCCAGCTGGACCGGTCCCTTTTCTCACACCCATCACGCCTCTTCGTACAGCAACTGATGGTGAGAGAGCAAAAGAGATCCGCTTCGATTTAGGCGGCGAAGAAACTTCGTATCCTCTGATTGAAAATGAAGGGCAGAATCCTCCTCTTTACGTCGAATATCGAGATGAGAATTTGGTTGTGAAGAGTCAGCCAGACACTAAATTTACCATTATGAAAGAAAATGATGATCCATTGGTCATCACCACAGACGGAGTTGAGGTAGAACCCGGTCAGGTATACCTTGTAAGATCTTCAAATCTGCAACTTCTCTTAACTTTTACGGTTCCGCAGCGTCTCTGCCAGGTTCAAAAAGGGGAAATGACCCATCTTTTAGATAAGAGTGGCGAAAAGATTAGCTTATCAGATTTTGCTACGATCACTCTTGGGAACAAAGCCGCTCGTCTTCTACCTGTAAAAGAGGGTGTGACCTTCCGAACTCAAATCTCTCCTGAACAGACACTTTCTGAAGAGGGAGTCGAGCTGGAAGAGGGGATGATCTATTATCTTAAATGTGGTGCTACTGAGCTGGAGTTTGAGTGCCGATCTTTGAAATTTGTCCCTGGCTCTCTCACTCTATTTGAAAGCCCCATGAAAGAGCACTCAGACTCTCCAGATCAACCATTTACGCATAGTGGCGAAAGTTCTAAATCTTTGGCGCCTCCTTCTCCTGAACAACCTTCAATAGCTGGCCAGAGTTCTCAATCCCTGGCGCCACCGGTCTCTCATGTCGAGACACCTAAACCTAAGCGACAGTTGAAACCAGCCCCTTGGCCTGCGCCTGCTCCTTCGGTCTCTCCAACTAGAGCTAAGTTTATGGCGAAGTTGAGCCAACTGAGAAGAGCGCAAATGCACTCTCCTAGCTCAGACGCGGACAGTGATAGCGATAGTGTTGAATCGCGGGACTCTCAAAAAAAAAAGGGACCAGCTAAAAGAGCACTATTTGCTCCGATAGTAGGAAGCTCTCGTGTCATAGAGGAGACGCCTCCAAGATTTAAAATTGAAGACAGGGTGGTCGTTCCCTTTAAAATCGGTGACGTAACACGATCTCTAGTTTCTGACAATTTTGTTGATCCTCTTGTTGAGCGTGGATGTGGCAAGCATGTTGCCTTAGCCCCTTTTGGTAACTCGGCTGTGATATTTCCCTTTCCAGGGAAAGAGACAACAGTTCGAATCTCTGGGAAAGAGCACCTTATCAAAGGCAATGAACAAAAAATACTTCCGACAGGATGCCCCATGACGCTTCTAGTTGGTGGAGAAGAGAAATTAAAATTCCTTATTCAGCGTGCTAAACCTGATCTCAAAGGTTATGTTGTAAAGGGGTCTGAAAGTGAAGAAGTAAGATATGATCACGATATGAATGAGATTGTACCGGGGGTCAGCATTCTCTTTAAAGGGGATAAAACTTTCTTACGCTTTGCTGCTGATTCACGTTATTACATCGCTTCTGAAGAGCGTGAGGCTTTTGATATGGCCAAAGTATTGCAAGATAGTGAGGTTCAATTTGATTGGAGAGAACCTCTCTTTATCAAAGGGCGAGGTGTCACAATTGCTATCAAAGATATGAAGCTTGATGTTACCCCGGCGCAGCTCTGCTATGTTACAGATGCGAAAAATCCTGAAAACGATTCAGATGCGGCTACAGGTCATGAGATAGATGAGCGCCTTGGCATAGACATAACAGCCCTTAATCAGCTGTTGGCCCGTAAAGCTGGTACCATCTCATTTCTTGACGGCGCTCTAAATTTAGGCTTTGTCGACGGAAGCCTATCTTTGGTAGATGCCAATGGAGAGATCTCTATCTCCTGGGAGGGGCAAGAGCCGAAGGTATTTCCCAAAGACGTCCTTCGTCAGCCGCTTCAGTTGGGAGTCCAATATACGCTCCGCCATAACGGAACAGATTACTCCTTCAAGATAAGAGAAGTTTGAAGTTTCTCCTGATTCTTATCTGCCCCGCCATCTGACGACCGGATGGTGGGGTTTTTTTCATTATAATCGTTGAGGTGGGGGGTATAAAATTTCAACGATATGAACAATGTAACGATGCAAACGATGAGAGACGAAAGAAATTCAATTTCTTACTCCCAAGTTTAAATTTTCTTGACAGTTACAAAAAAATACGCTTTACTGACACTCAATTTTTTATAAGGAGAGAAAATGTCATTTAGCGATTATCAAAAAAAAGTTGGGACAACGGCAGCTTTAGTTACTCTGGGAGCTCTTAGTTCACCCTTAAGCCGCGATGAGAAGAAGGGGGCTCTTTTAGCCATTATAGGTATTGCTACTGCTCTCCTTCTAAATGAAAAAGGTCAAGAGACGGACAAAGTGGAGAAAACCGAGGTCAAGTCAGAAACAGTGGTTGCAGGTGGAGTTAGAGTTACCAGAACAACAACGACCACGACTGAAGAGCTTGAAATTCCCTCAGATGTTTTCAGGAGTGCTGTAAAAGGTGGAGGAGGGAAAATCCCTTCTGGTAGTGATTACCTTACCTTGACCTCATCTTAGATAGCAGCCTCAAGATCTCGATATAGAGCCAAACGAGAGTCACCATCAGAGCGAAGGCGCCATACCACTCCATATATTTGGGGGCGCCCGCCTTTGAGCCCTTGTCGATAAAGTCGAAGTCTAAGACGAGGTTTAAGGCGGCGATGCCGACCACAAAGAGGCTAAAGAGAATCCCAAAGAGACCATTTCCGAAGATGAAGGGGATCTGGACGCCAAAGAAGCTTAGCATAATAGAGGCGAAGTAGACGAGGGCGATCCCGCCTGTTGCGGCGACGATGCCGAAACGGAAGCGGTCGGTCACCTGGATGATGCCACTTTGGTAGACAAAGAGCATCATCGCCATGACGGCGAAGGTGAGAGTGATAGCTTGGAAGGCGATCCCGGGGTACTGCGCATTGAGAGTCGCGCTAATGCCTCCTAGAAAGAGTCCCTCAAGTAGTGCGTAGATCGGTGAAGTGTAGGGAGCGGTATTTGGCTTGAAGATGGTGATCATGGCGACGATAAAGCCACCAAAGACACCACCCATCATCGCGCCATTGACGAAACCAACATTTCCTTGGAGAAAGTTGACCCAGGTCCAGCCCGCTGTAACCAGCGACAGGAGAAGTAAAATCCCGGTTTTGAGCATGGTGCCGCTTGTCGTCATGACATCTCTGTCAGAGCCAAAGCGTCCATAGCGAGTAAAGAGTTGATTATTTAAAGCTGGATTTGCACTACGCATAAGAGTCACCTCACAATTTTATAATACCGCATTATAGCACATTGCCCTTGTTTTCGGGTAAGGTTTTGCGTTATCTTCTATATACGAAAGTTGTCATTATTGCCGATTTACTTTATTTAAGGATTCGAGGTGTCTTGCCAAATGTTAAAGAAATTTCAACCCGTTGTGGTGCTTTTTACCCTTTTAGCTCTTGTTCTCTCTGCTTGCGCATCGACGCGGACGATTGTCAATGGTCTTGATGAGAGGGAGGCGAATGAAATTTTAGTCTTTCTCTCAAACAAGGGGATTGATGCGCATAAAGCGAAGAGTGCTGAAGGGGGCGGCGTCGGAGCAGCGAAAGCGACCCTTTGGGATATTCAAGTCGATGAGGCGAAGGCGACGCAGGCGATGGCGCTTCTCAATATTGCCGGTCTTCCTAGAAGACGCGCCCAATCACTCCTCGGTATTTTTGCAGGAGGAGGTCTCGTTCCGTCGCAGATGGAGGAGAAGATCCGCTTTCAGGCTGGTCTGGCAGAGCAGATCGCCTCAACCATTCGAAAAATCGATGGTGTCTTAGATGCCGATGTGCAGCTCTCCTTCCCCGAAGAGGATCCACTCAATCCCGATAAGAACAAAGAGAAGGTGAGTGCAGCGGTCTATGTGAAACATTCCGGTGTGTTAGATGATCCCAACGCCCATCTGCCAACAAAGATCCGCCGTCTTGTTGCCAGCAGTATTCCCGGCTTAGAGTTTGACCATGTCACCGTCATTGGGGATAAGGCGCGCTACGCCGACGTTCTGCAGCCGGTCGCTAAGTCTGAGCGTAAGTTTGTCTCGATCTGGACCGTACTTGTGGCGCAGGAGTCGTCGGGGCGCTTCAGAACACTCTTCTTTACTTTCTCTATCATTACACTTGTCTGCCTCCTTGGCGTGATGTGGCTCATCTGGAAGGCCTATCCGGTGATCCGCTCATCGGGAGGAATGAAACAGCTCTTTAAATTGAGTCCCATTTTACCTGAAGAGATGAAAAAGTCTGAGGAGAAGAAAGAGGAGGAGACAGAGGAAGAAGAGGAAACTGAAGAGCCCGAGGAAGAGACAGAGGAAGAGGAGAAGGGGGAAGAGGAGGAAGGAGCTGACGAAGAACCGGGCGATGTGACATGAGTAGTAGAAGCGTCGAAGAGAGAAAAAAAGAGCTGATGCTTCTCTCTCTTTCACACCACTTTTTTAAAGAGCGTGCCCCTGACTTTTTGAAGAGAGTCGGGGAGTTCTCCGCAGAGGATTTTTCCCACTTCGGCAACCCTAAAGAGGCGATCACCTTTAACGCAGAGTTTGCTAGAAGGATCCACTACTCTTGGATTGCTGAGCTTCTACCAGGCTTTCCCAAGACCGTCCAGCGTGCAGTGCTCCACTCATTAGATCCTGAGCAGGCCTCTAAAGCAGCCTCACTTGTAGAACTAAAATATCAGCCCAAAAAGGCAAAGCCTCTTATAGATGAGTTTGCCA
>JAJFMK010000171.1 GCA_021772215.1 Chlamydiota bacterium
TTGGACAGGTGGCTGTCGTGCGCCTTGTAGGTAATGCCAAACCCGCCCTGCCCCAGGACAGAGTCAATCCGGTACTCATAAAGCGAGTAGCCGAACGGCAAGGCATCGAAGTAACCGCTGCTGGACATGGGCCTCTGAAACGACAACACGGAATGCGGGCAGCCCGAAGACTGTCACCCTATATATACGTGGGCATGGTACGGGAATTTGTCAGCGGGCATAACTACTGAACGCGCCGCCGGCAAATTCCATCTGCCACTAGAGTTACGGATAATAGGGGCCGTCTGTGGCGGCATCAGGGCTGTTGAATGGCCAGAGATCGTTTTTCATCGGAAATCTTGCGGATTTCGCTGTTGCTGGCGGGAGCACCCCTGGCGGTGCTGGCCTGCCTTACAGCTGTTGATTTTCTGACATTCTGGGTTGCGGTCGCCGCCGCAGTGCCGATTTTTTGCAGCATCTTTCTGATTGTGCGGTGGGGCCTGAGGGATCTGTCACAGGCGGCGGCAGCGATCGATGACGAGGCCTCGGTACCTGCATCGATAGGATTTGGTGTGGCCGCGAGGATTGCCCATGCCGCGATGCGGGTGCGCCAGCAGCACGCAGAGTTGCTGGGCGAGCTCCGTCGGGAACACAACAGGTTGCAGCAGGTATTCGATCAGGTGCCCGCCCCGCTGATACTGCTGGACGCCGACGGCAATGTAACCCTGGCAAACCAGGCAACTGAAACAATGCTGGAGCCAGGCACGAAGACCGGCCTTTTCATCAACCTGGTTCGCGAACCCGGGTTTATTGACACCGTGACGCAGACCCTGGCCGATGGCATTTCGCGTCAGGTCCAGTTCACCCTTGCCTACCCGCGGCAGAGGTATCTTTCAGCATCTATCACCGGGCTGGATCCAGGCACAGGCGCCGGACCGGCGCTGATCCTGATTGAGGACCAGTCCGTTGCCCGCCGGGTTGACCAGATGCGCGTTGATTTTGTCGCCAACGCGTCCCACGAGCTGCGCACACCGCTGAGCACCCTCTCCGGCTATATCGAAACCCTGGCCGGCGGCGCCGGCGAAGACCCTGCTGTGAGGCAACGGTTTCTGGACATCATGCACGCCCAGGCCTCTCGTATGGCGCGTCTGATCGACGATCTGATGTCGCTCTCCCGCATCGAGGCTGGAGAGTATGGTGAACCGGACACCCCCGTGGAGTTGCGTCCCCTGGTCCAGGATCAGGTTGAGGCGCTGCAGCTGACGGCGGGCGAGCGCCAGATGAGCTTCCGCATCGACCTTGAATCACCCCGTGATCCGCTGACGGTAACCGGCGATCGGGACCAGCTTGTTCAGGTCGTGCAGAACCTGTTGGACAACGCCATCAAATACGGCAAATCCGGGCAGCAGATCCGCGTCGAACTGGGCCGTCGAGCCGATGGTGCGAATGCCGAGGTGTTCGCCAGCGTAGTTGACAGCGGCGCTGGCATTGCCGCGGAACACCTGGATCGCCTAACGGAACGTTTCTATCGCGTTGACTGGGGCCGGTCGCGGGAATTGGGCGGCACCGGCCTGGGCCTCGCCATCGTCAAGCACATCCTCAACCGCCATGGTGGACGGCTGGAAATTGACAGCGCCTTGGGAGAGGGCAGCCGGTTCACGGTGATTCTGCCGGCAGGGGCGGTCAACCCTGAGGCCGAACTGCCGCTGGCGGCCCATTAGCCCCAGGCGACCCTCTGCCAATTTTCCGTGGCGACTCAGGATCCGGTCCGTCGGCGCATTGCCAGATTGCCGCGACCCAAAATGCATTATTGCAAATCATTCGCAATAGCAATAAGACCGAAGCTGACGGACAACCGAGGCACTCTTTCGCTGATGGTTGTTGCCGAGAAGCAACTGGTTCTGGGCAATCTGACGCCGTCACAAAAGCTTAACGCAGGTGTAAGACAGGAGTCTTGCAGCGAACATAAGAGGGTCGGGTAGCGTTGCCATCGGGTGAGCTTGGGTCTTCTCCGGATCCCACCTGTGGGGTCACCAACGCTTTGGAAGATGTCAAATAGCCGGCGAAATGACGGATCACCGGAGTCTTTCCGATGCATCCAGAACCGGCCAATCCCATAGGAGGGGAGATGAAGCAGGGTCTAAAAACAAGCGCACCGATGCTCGGCGCCGCGCTTGTGGCTGCAGCGGTCACCTGGCCCACTGTAGCCTCGGCCAGAGACGAGGTGCGTCTGCACCCAAAGCTCAACGGCCGCGTCAATGAGCTGGAGCAGGAGCTCCGGATCATGAAGAACCGCATGAAGGCGATTGAGCGCCGGAAGGGAGGATCAAAATCATCCGGTCGATCGGTGAGACGCACAAAGAAGAGAGTGCAGTTGATTGTTGACGGTCAGGTTCACCGGGCCGTCCTGTTTGGGTCCACCAGACGCAACACCGAGATCCTGCATGCTGATGGCGATCAGAGCAGCACCCGTGTTCGCCTCCGCGGCAAGGCAAACGCACCGGGCGGCTGGAAAGTCGAAGCCCGCATTGAATTCGAGCTGGAAAACAACGACTCGAACGGCACACGGGACGCGACGCCCAATCTCGACGACCTGAACTTCCGCAAACTGCGGATCAAGTTCAGCCACAAGCGCTATGGCGCCATCTCGATCGGCCGTGAAGACACGGCCACTAACGGCATTGCGGAGCTGGATTTGTCCGGCAGTACGGTGGCGATGTATTCCGACGTTGAAACCGTCGGCGGTGGCTTCGTGCACGTAAATGCTGTCAACGGCGTCACCGGCAGCGCGGCGGGGCAGACCATTGCTGCGTCATGGAACAATTTCGACGGCTCGAGCAGGCGGGATCTGATCCGCTACGATACACCGAAATTCTTTGGCTTCTGGGTCTCTGCATCCCACGCCAACGGCGACCGGCTCAGCGTGGCCATCCGGTATGTGGGCAGTTTCTTCGGACTGAAGGATTTCAAGCTCGCGGCAGGTTTCGGATACGACTATCTGCCGGGTGAGGGCGCGTCAGCGCCGGGCAGCGGCTTCGTTGCGGGCGATGCAACCGGCCCGCGGCAACAGTATGCGGGTTCAGTCTCGGTCCTGCACAAGCCATCCGGGCTCAGCATCACCTTTGCCGCCGGCACCCAGACCCGCGGCGGCGCCGCGCGGGAAAACCCGTGGTCGGTTTACACCAAGCTTGGCTGGCAGACGAAAGCACTGCTGCCACGTCTTGGCAAGACGATCATCATGGCTGATGCATTTTATGCCCGCGAAGTTTCGGCTGTGGGCGACCGGTTCAAGGGCTTCGGTATTGGTCTCGTGCAAAAGATCGACGAGGCGTCGACGGAGATCTACGTGGTCTATCGGCTATATGATCTTCACAAGGCGGCTATTGCCAGCCGGGGTCAGTCGACCATTCATGTGGTCATGGTCGGCTCGCGCCTGAAGTTTTAGAGTCAGCAAGGTGATGGGCCCGGGCGCAAGCCCGGGCCGTTTTTTTTGGATATTCAACAGTCACAAATCAGGCGGGCCGGCCGCCAACGTGGTATCATAATCTTCGGGCTGATTTTCGGCCCCACCCGGCCGCGCGATGGCAGGCCGGACCGCAGGGAACCAGAGATATGCTTGCTCGCATCTTCATTGTCATTTTTGCCGTTACATTCCTGGGCGCATGCACGGCCAAGAAAGACAGCTTTTTCGCCCGCGGACTGGGCAAAGGCGCAAATGATGCCGATCAGGTGGCTGAGCCCAACCCCATGGCCAAAGGGCCCGGCCTGCTCACGGGCAAAAAAGGTGGCGTGGAGATCTATGCGGAAGACGAAGAAGATGCTTCCGACGACCCCAACAAGCCGCGCCGCGTCAAGCGCCGCCGGCGATAAACCCCCGCCCTCTCTTCCATTCTGCCCAATGCGCCGCAGGAACGGCCTCTTGTTTTGTGCGCGGCCAAACGCCAGATTTGCTTGTGAAACACACAGCGACCGCAGCGTCCGGCGTTGCGGCATCTCCGGGATGGAAATATGGAACAGTTGATTGGCGGCGGCGCGCCGGCTGACGGCGCAGACCTGATCAAGGACACCGATACCCACAATTTCCAGGCCGATGTGCTCGACGCTTCCCAGGAAGTGCCGGTCATCGTCGATTTCTGGGCGCCCTGGTGCGGGCCGTGCAAGCAGCTGACCCCGCTGCTTGAAAAGCTGGTGACCGAGGGCCGCGGCAGGGTCAAGCTCGTCAAGCTGAACGTGGACGAA
>JAJFMK010000172.1 GCA_021772215.1 Chlamydiota bacterium
TTCTGCCTTACCACTTGGCTATGCCACCGTAATTCCCGATTTATACACAATTTTCCCCCTTGGAGTCAAGTAGAGTTGCCTTTTAACTTCTTGAGGTATTACATTGAGTTGAAAAATGGGCTTTCAAGGAGACTCTCGTGAGACACTTCATCCGCATACTGGT
This sequence comes from Chlamydiota bacterium, assembly GCA_021772215.1. Taxonomy (GTDB): domain Bacteria; phylum Chlamydiota; class Chlamydiia; order Chlamydiales; family JAJFMK01; genus JAJFMK01. The sequence continues at coordinate 164 of JAJFMK010000172.1, forward strand.
AACAATAACCGCTATATCAACTAACCTCTCGGCGACATTGGCAAGTGTAAAATCTTTGGGGATGGCCGCCGCTGTGGTCGCGAATCCGATGGATTCTTTGGTGATCGCCTATAACCCGGCGGGAATTACCTGGGTTGGAAATCGGATCGATGTGGGCTTTACGCCGGTCTACTCTGTGGGGAAAGCGACAATTACGGGCAATACTTTCCCTTTTGCAGATATCAACAAAACCTACTCCAACCACCTAAAGTGGGTCTTTAATCCCGAAGGTGGCTTCACATACAAAGTCTGCGACTGGCTCTCTTTGGGAGCGGCTGTATATAATGAAAAAGAGCTCCATACCGATTATGACGAACCTCTTGCGATCTTGGGAACATCTGATGTTGGGGCGCAATTTATCCAGGAGGTTGTCGCGCCGACAATCGCCTTTAACCTAGGGTGGGGACAATCGGTTGGTATCTCTTTGGACTGGACCATCCAGCGGCTCAAGGCAACAGGTCTTGAGGGGCTGGCTCACCCCCTTCTTCCCATCGAATTCACGACAGATCCTGATAAGGTGACGAACAACCACTATAACTACAGCCAAGGCTGGGGTGTTAAGTTTGGCTACCTCGGCTGTTTCCGCTACTTTAGCGTCGGAGCTTCCTATAAGCCAAAAACGAAGATGGCAAAATTTAGTCAATACAAGGGCTTTATCGCTGAAGAGGGGAGTATTGATGTTCCTCCCATGTATCGCGTTGGTATAGCCTTCTATCCCCTCTGTGGTGTTACTGTCGCTGCCGACTTCCAATATATTGAGTATAGCCGCATTCCAGCGCTCAACAACCCCTTTGTTCCTAACATATTCACCTATCTTTTAGGGTCGGCAGATGGCGCCGGCTTTGACTGGAGCGATCAGCGCTTTTGGCGGTTTGGCATCAACTGGGACATCAACTGTGACTGGAGTGTTAGAGCTGGTTATCGCACTGCCAACGTTCCTTTTGATAAGCCCGATGGTAACGTCCTCACTCTAGACACCACGGTTGACTTTGTCGTTGTTGGCGGAAGCTGGCGCTGCCTCGATGGGGCAGAGATATCTGCCTTTGTGGGTCACGGCTTCAACCGCAAAATTAGCGGTGAACTGCCTCCCTTCCCCACATTCGGCGGCAAGACCACCATTGAGCAGAACAGAACCGCTATAGGTGTCGCTTTTGGATGGTGCTATTGACTATTACATTCACCAGCACATAACTATCTCTAATTAAATTATTGACTAGCTCGTCCGGTTAAATGTATCCTGTGGTAGGAAGTTACAGTATTTATTGCGGAGGCGAAGCAATGCGTGTTGGTTGTGATTTAGCGGGTACTGGGCAAGGGGCGCCGCAAGAAGAAAAAAAGAGTCCTCAGGATAAGAGGATCTATCAAATTTTCAGAGGATTATCTCTAGCAACTTTGGCGATGGTATCTTATTCAAGATACCTATCGAACAGGAATATACAAGCATCAAAAGAGGATGAGCCATTAGGATTGGAAGTTGCAGGAAGGCGCGCACTTTTAGCAATTCCAACGGTAGAAAGCCAGGTTCCAGATCAGTTTACTGAAAAAGATACATTTTTTCAGTTGCATCTTGATCCATCAGAGATATTTGATGATATGGATGGGGACGGCCTATCACTCAATGCGAGACAAGCTGATGCAAGTGACCTACCCTCCTGGATTAGTCTCAACCATCCGATCCCTCTACTAAGTACAACATCCACTTTCTCCGCCGAAAGTATGTTCGTAATTGGGGATTATGCATTTGTGGCTGACGATCTAAGAGGTCTCAAAACATACAATGTGACAGACGCCACTAATCCCACGCTTCTTCATGAGTACTTTGGGCTGTCATCCAGTACAGTTGCCGTCAATGGCACTACTTTATTTGTCCAAACAGCAGCAAGCGGTGTCGCAATTTTGGATGTCTCAAACCAAACAGCTCCTCAAGTCATTTCTCGTATAGAGACTACAGATCTGCAGGATCTATTCTACTTGGACAACAGCCTCTATGTGGCAGATGGATTCTCCGGCTTGAAAATTTATGATGTTTCAGATCCGTTTTTTCCGTTTTTAGTTGGAGAAACTGCGGGATGGTCTGAAGGATTTGTGACGCATGTTTCTGTAAGTGATGGGTTAGCTTACCTGTCAGCATCTTTAGGGATTGAAATAGTTGATGTTTCCTCGCCCTCCTCACCCAGCCTTATTGGGTCATTTGCTACTTCTGGTCTCGAAGGCGAATTGGTGGTGAATGGGACTACAGCCTACTTTTCAATCAGAAATTCGCCAATATTTCCTGGTGGGAGGGTGGTTGCTTTAGATGTTTCGAATCCAGCAAACCCCGTAAAGCTCTCTGAAATTGATACATTCACCCCTGAAGGGATTGCTTTTTTCCAAAACTACGTCTGTTTAGCAGATGGTGGAGAAGGTTTAAAAATTATTGATGCAACGAACAGTTCGAATCTAGGGATTGTGGGATCTATAGATCCAGGAGTTACACTTGAAGTTGAAATCCAGGGCAATTTAGCCTACCTTGCCTCGAGATATGATGGTTTTAATGTCATTGCTATCAGTAACCCACAGCTCCCTGTTCAAATAGGATTTTTTGATACTAGTGGCTCAGCAGTTGATCTGGCTGTTGACGGGACCAATTTATTTTTGTCTGATGGAGATCACGGACCAAAAATTTTTGACGTTTCAAATCCCGCCTCTCCTTCGTTCGTTGGGAAGCCTAGCCCGCTGTTTACTCAAGTAGACAGTGTAACAGTTTCAAATGGTGTAGCCTACGTTGCAGATTCTTCAACCGATGTTATCACTGCCTTAGACGTTTCTGATCCGGCATCTCCTCAGATTTTGTCAGAGTATAACCAACCTGCTGCTCATATTAGAAGTATTGGGAACTTTGCTTATGCTGTGAAAGATCAAACCTTTCAAGTTATCGATGTTTCAAATCCCACCCTGCCCTTTGCTAGAGGTTTTGTAAACACAGAAAAAACAAGGCCTGCATTTGATCTTGAAGTAAACGGTGATTTTGCCTACCTCGGATATGGAACTGAAGGAACGCACATTATTGACATTTCTGATCCGGATAACCTTCAAAATATTCTCTCCTTTGAGTCACATAGCTTTGAGTCAAGACGAATTAGGATTTATGGAGACCACGGCTTTTTACCAGACGGTAGTCAGGGATTAAAAATTATTGACTATGCCGATGTCTCTACCCCCTCTATCCTAGGAGTTTATAAAGCTGCAAATGTTAACTTTAAGGAAGTTGTTGTTGTGGGAAACAACGCCTACCTTGCAGACGTTTCGAACGGCTTGGATGTTGTCAATGTTGTGAATGTAGCAAATCCACAAAAAATTGGCTCTCTCGGAGGTTTTAGTGGAGAGAGTTTAGCCGTTCAGGGCAATTATTGCTATATAGCTACTGGAGTTGGTGGATTCAAAATTATTGATATTTCAATACCCGCATTTCCAATGCTCATTGGTGAGATAGGTTCAAGTATTTATGGCGTGGAGGTTTTGGGAAATTATGCCTATACGGCTTCTAACAACGGTTTAATTATATATGATATAAGCTCTCCAAGTTCTCCGAGCGTTGCAGGAATTTCGACTCCAACAGTTCGTTATCCAAGAAAAGTTTTGTTGAATGGGGGGCTTGCTTATCTTACAGGTCAAGACTTGGGTATTGTCACTGTAGATATTAGTAATGTGGCCGCACCTGTGGTGCTGAATTCTACGCCTGAGCGCGGTTATGGAAGTGATATGTTTTTGGCTGGTAACGTCCTTTTACATACAGGATCAGACGAAGGATTAAATCTCTACAACATGACAGATCCCTCCATGCCAACATTTATTACTGCTTTTAACACAGAGGGGTCTGCGCAAGGGGTGTTCGCCCAGGGAAATTATGCTTTTGTAGGAGATTTCTTCAAGGGTCCCAAAGTACTTGATTTTTCTGATCCTACAAACCCCTCGCTTGTGTCAAATTTCAAAGTGTTTGACACACGAGGCTTAACTGTTTCAGATTCTAAGCTTTTTTTAGCAGATGGAGAAGAAGGGTTTACTATTGTTGATATTTCAACTCCAGCAAATCCAACCTTAATAAGCAGCTTAAGCTTAAATTTTCTTGCCTATGATGTCGCAATTCATGGGTCAGTAGCGTTTGTCGCGCACTCCAATGCCGTTAGTGTTATCGATATTTTCGATCCAGCAGACCCTAAGCTAAGCACTATTCTCAGCTTAGCTACATCACCAACAGTTGATGCACCAACAATTTCCGTTAGTGGAGATAGACTTTATCTGACGCAAAAAGATGCTGGCTTCACTATCTTTGACTTAAGTCAGTGGAAGATGGAAGGAACACCAAGCCAAGCAGATGAGGGTAGTTTTGACATTGAGCTTTTTGCAACAGACAGAGATGGAAATCAAGCTAGTGATATCTTCAAGATTTTCGTAGGTGATGTATTTGTCCTAAACCCCATTCTAGATCAATCTACCTCAGTAAATAACCCGTTTCAGTTTGTCTTTCCTTCAAATAGTTTCTTTGACCTTGAAAATCGCACCCTCACTTACAGTTCAGAACTTGAAAGTGGAGCAAATCTTCCCTCTTGGCTAAATTTTGCTGCAGGATTGCGCCAATTTTCAGGCCTTCCAGTTTCAGGTGACCAAGGCAGCTATAGAATCAAAGTAGTAGCAGAAAACCCTGATAGTGAAACTGTTAACACCATTTTTAATATTACAGTAGCAAATGCAAACCCAAATGTGGTCTTCCCTATTTCTGATCAAAACCTAAATGTTGGTACAGAGCTGTCCATCAATTTAAACCCTTCGACTTTTGTCGATACCGATGGAGATGCGCTTGCCTATTCGGCATCATTGGTGGGAGGAGCTCCACTGCCGGCGTGGCTAAACTTTGATGTAGGACTCTTTGCGCTGTTTGGCACCCCACTATCTGGTGACCAGGGCAAAAACTATGTGAGTGTCTTAGCTGATGATGGGTTTGGTGGAATAGGGAACAACACATTCAAACTAGACATTGCGAACCGTGTTCCTATAGGAGGTACGGGCTTTAGCACGCTTACAGCTCCCGTAGGGCAGATTTTCAATACAGTATTTGGCGACAGCTCATTTATAGATGGGGATGGCGATGAGCTCCTTTTTAGAGCGCAAAGACCTGGAGGTATACCACTGCCTGGATGGTTGCGTTTTAATGAAACTGCGCGACAATTTATAGGAACACCTCTTGGATTTGACCGTACTACAGAGGCCATCGAGCTGATCGTTAGCGATGGCTTCGGAGGTGAGTTGACAGATGCTTTTTCAATAGATATCCCCAATACAGCTCCAATATTAGAAAATCAGGTGCCTGACCAGAATGCTGTTCCTGATTCTCCATTTAATTTTGCCTTTGCTCCTAACACCTTCTTTGATGTCGATGGTGATCCATTAGCTTACTTTGCTGAACTCTCAAATGGAGATCCCCTTCCAACTTGGCTGACATTTATAGCCGTATCGCGACTATTTTCTGGAACACCGCTCATAACGGATAGAGGGAGCTTGAATGTTCGCATCAATGCCAATGATTCGCTAGGCGGTGAAGTAGACGCAACCTTTAGAATCAACGTCGACAATTCTAGCCCCACACTAGCAAGTTCTCTAAGTGACAACTCTGTTTTTGTGGGTCAAAATATGCTGTATAGCATTCCTTCAAACAGTTTTAGCGATGCCGACGGTGATCCTATAAACTACACTGTAACGAATATTTTACCTAACTGGATTCAGTTTGATGATGTAAGCGATACATTTAGTGGGTCTCCCTTTACTGGTGACCAAGGAACCTTTCCTGTTAATATTCAAGCTTCAGATGGTTTTGGCGGCATCGGTGAGACAAGCTTTACTGTTTCTGTGCCAAATCGAGCCCCTGTTCGCGTTAGCTTCTCTGATGAGGAATGGGAAAATGAAGGTGAAGTCTTCTCTATTTTGTGGGATCCAGCAGGATTTATAGACCTTGATGGAGATATGCTTGGCTACACTGTCGAAGGGGCTTTTGGATCAAGCTTACCAGGATGGATGGGATTTGATAGTCCAACGATGACTCTGTCTGGTCTTGTACCTCTTGGAGCAGTAGGTCCTGTTCCGATTTTAGTTAATGCGACTGACCCTTTTGGTGGAAGAGGTAACGTCATTGTAAATTTCTATCCCAACCATGCACCTCAGCTGTCTGGAGCACTTCCTAATCAAGAGGCTGTTGTCGACAATCCCTTCCTGTATACATTTTCAGGAAGTACTTTCCTAGACTCTGACGGGCACTCTTTAACCTATAACGCAACCCAATTAAGCGGCAACGCACTTCCGAATTGGTTGAGCTTTAACCCTCTTCTTAGATCGTTTTCTGGTACCCCCGCATCAGCTGATAAGGGTGTAGTTTTTATTAAAGTGAGAGCTGATGATCCCTATGATGGTGATGGAGAAGGTACTTTTGGAATCACTATCTCCGATACTCAAACAGGTAACACTCCACCTCAATTAGCAAGTTCGCTTTTAGACCAGACAGCAGGCACACAGCAGCTTTTTCAATATACTGTTCCTACCAACTCCTTTATTGATCCTGATGGAGATGATCTTACCTATGAAGCGACATTAGAAGGTGGGGGAAATTTACCGAGCTGGTTGGTTTTCGATGGAGATACGAAAACTTTTACAGGCGTTCCGTCCGAGGCTACAGTTATACGTCTCTCAGTCACAGCTCAAGATGGAAAAGGCGGAATTGGGCTCGACACGTTTACATTGATTGTAGAAGATAGCCAAAACTTTGCCCCTAGGGTAGTTAACCCCATTTCTAATCAGGTGGCAACTGTTGGGCAGAAATTTTCTTTTGCTGTTTCAGACACAACTTTTCAAGATGACAACCAAGGGGACTTACTGACTTACCGAGCAAGGCGGCTAGGAGGGGATGAGTTGCCAAGTTGGTTAACATTTGACCCTACATCTCGTGTGTTTGAAGGAAAAGCTCAACGAGATGATACAGGAAGTTTTAATGATAAGGTGTACAAAATTGAAGTGTTAGCAAGTGACGGTGAGCTAGAAACTGCTGAAGTATTTGATATTACAGTGCAAGGAACTTCTTATCAGGAACTTTTACTTTCCATTTTGGGTCCAGCGGCTGCTATTGGTGGCCTTGCCCTTGCTTGGTTTAAAAATAGAGGGGCTATCCTCAATCCAATGAATCGCAAAAAATACCAAAAACAAGATGATACAATACAAATTGGTACATCAAACTATGAAAGGGTGCTGTCTGTACCTGTCTCTGAAGTGAAACTTGTCAAAGCATATAGCGGTAGAAGGGTAATAGGGGGAATTCGACTCCCTGAGAGAGTCCATAACAGTTCGATTAGTGAAATTGTCAAACATGACAAACCTCTGCCAGGAGGAATAAATCTCCCAGCCTGGTTAGAGTATAACCATGAAGCCAACGCTTTAGTGATGAAAAATGGAGGTCCTCAAAAACCTGGAACTTACCTTATTCGTGTCTATAGTCACGGAAACGTGATAAAAGAAGAGTTTAGGTTAGAGGTAGAAGATCCAAGTGGAGGTTCGGCATCTGCACCCCCGGCGGGAGCTGTTGAGATGGAAGCTGTATAGCATATGATGATCTGAGCCTGAGTTATTCCGTGGCTCCTTAAGGAGCCTGCTCTTCAAGCTCTTGTATTCTTCTTTGCAGTTCGAGATAATTTAGATGGTTTAATGCAATGCCAGTAGCTATGCCAACGCCTGCGACAAGGAGTCCAGTTAATAAAAGTTTGGGGTTGAACTCTTCAGACTCCAGGCTCTCCTTGGTGAGGTACCAGCAGCCATAGCGAAACAGCGTAGATCCCAAACTCCTCGTTAGCGCGTATCGGGACCCTTTTGAGCCATTTATCAGGCAAGGCGAAGCGACGCTATTGACGACGAACATAATTTCGTCCAACCCATCTATCTGACGGCCAAGATTGTTTCTATACAACATAGTTGACAGAGTGGCTGCCGCGGCTGTGAAGCCGTATGAGATGTCTAAAGTGTAGTTATCAGCTCTATGAATATTGTGGGACATGAAAATCTAGTATTAGTTCTGGTTAATAAATCGTCAAGTTAGGGAGACACTGAACAACTCATGTAGGTCGCTTTCTCGCTCTTTCGTCCCCATTTGGCTTATTTCATAAGTCCCCTACTGTAAGAAGTATACGAACTTACAAAATCAACCAACTGGAAACGAAATCATCGAAAAATCGGCTGTGCCTGAATTATTCAGTGTCTCCTTAGCACTTGGATAGCCTTATTGCTAAACGAATGGAGAAATTGCTTGCGTTAGGGGGTAGTTTTCATTAGAATCATGGCCAAAAAGGAGCGAGCTTATATGAGTAGCGGTGCGAAGGATATCATTTTTGAAGAGCAGGCGAGGAAAGAGCTTTTAGAGGGGATTAAAAAGCTAGCTGATGTGGTTGCTCCAACGCTTGGGCCGAAAGGGCGCAATATAGGATTAGAGTCGAGCTGGGGTGCGCCGAAGATCTCCAACGATGGAAATACAATTATTAAAGAGATTGAGCTGGAGAACCCCTACCAGAATATGGGTGTTTCGATGGGAAAACAGGTAGCTCAGCAGATGAAAGATAAGTGCGGTGACGGCACGACGACTGCTACACTTTTATTGAATGCGATGGTTAAAGAGGGTGTCAAGCAGATCTCCGCGGGAGCAAGTCCCATCGGTGTGAAACGCGGCATCGACAAGGCCATTGAGATCTTGGTTAAGGAGATCGAAAAGGCTCAGATTCCTGTCAAAGGCTTTAAAGAGATTGAGCAGATTGCGACAGCGTCAGCCTCGGGACAAGAGGAGATCGGTAAGATGATCGCTGAGGCTCTCGAAAAGGTGGGCCGCGACGGCGTGGTGACGATTGAAGAGTCGAAGACGATTGAGACCACTATTAAAGTGGTTGAAGGGATGCAGTTTGACCGTGGCTATATCAGCCCCTACTTTGCAACCAATGTTGAGAAGATGATTGTCGAGATGGCCAAGCCTAAAATTTTGGTTATGGAGAAGAAGGTCAACAATATCCATGAGATATTGCCGATCCTCCAGCAGGTCTCCTCGACCGGTAGTGAGCTACTCATTATCGCCGAAGATATCGATGGCGATGCGCTCTCAACACTCGTTGTCAATAAGCTCAGGGGCTCGCTGAAGGTCTGCGCGGTGAAGGCGCCCGGCTTTGGCGATCGCCGCAAAGCACAGCTTCAAGACATCGTCTGCTTGACAGGCGCCACGCTTGTCTGTGATGAGACAGGAACCACAATCAATGAGGTTTCCATCGATCAGCTAGGAACCTGCGAGAAGGTTATTATCACGAAAGAGGATACGACGATTGTAGAAGGTGCTGGGACAAAAGATCAGATCAATGGGCGCATCAAGCAAATTGAAAGAGAGCTTGAGGGAGCTGAGAACAGCTACGACAAGGAGAAGCTTCTCCAGAGAAAAGCGCAGCTTGCGGGCGGTATCGCTCAGATTTTTGTGGGAGCGGCAACTGAGCCTGCTCTGAAGCAGAAAAAAAGTGTTTTTGAAGATAGCTTAAGCTCCACAAAGGCTGCATTAGAGTCGGGAATCGTCGCCGGAGGCGGTGTCTCTTTGTTAGCAGCGCTTCGCGGGCTCAATCTCAATGCCTTTGAGGGCGACGAGAGGATTGGAGCGAAGATTGTCATCAGCGCCTGTAAAGAGCCGCTCAAGCAGATTGCAGAGAACTGCGGCCAAGATGGCTCTGTCATCTTGATGGAGGTTTTAGAAAAGGGTGGCACCTTTGGTTTTAACGCGGCGACAGAGTCTGTAGAAGATCTGTTGAAGAGCGGTATTATTGACCCCGCCAAGGTCTCAAAGAATGAGTTGATTGTTGCTTCGAGTATGGCTGGCGTTGTCTTGATCTCCGAAGCGTTGATCACCGATGCCGAAGATGAGGAGTAGGAGATCTTCTCAAAGAGCCTTTGCTCTTTACGTAGCCTCGGCACTCTTCCTTGTCGGCTGGTGGTGGGCCGCCTTTCACTCGTATGAGTCATCCTACTGGAGTGCCGCAGAAAAAGAGAGCCCCTACAGAGGGGCTCTTTTTGCACGTGAGAGACTCTTAAATGCTCTGCGCGGTGACTGGAAAGAGGCCAAAACTCTTCTTGCCGAGTGGTATCTTGACTCACCCCAAAACGGCTCTCTTTTTGCTGAGGCGTTAGCGCTGGGGCAGCTAATCGATCAACAGAGGGAGAGCGACGAGCGCATCTTCGCCCAGACCTATGTGGCGGCGACGATTCTCTTAGCTATTTTGGGTCCAGAGCAAATCGTTGCGATCCCACGCGGTTTGCGAGAAGAGGTGGCCCTTTTTCCTAAAATAGTGACAAATCAGATCTCATTTGACTGTGAAAATTGCGGGCAGGAGATGTTATCAGCCATAAAGCCGTCTCTTGCGGTTGTGGCAGACTACTCTAATCCCTCAACTTTGGGCTCAATTGAACAGCTCCATATTCCCAGCTACCGCTCTAACGGCTTGACCTCTCTTGAGAGTGCTCTCTATGAGATCGAAGCGATCTCCTCTGCTTCGAATCGAGAGAGGGAGGGGCGTTTTCTTCGCCTCTTTGTTGAGCTCGCTCTGTTGCGCATCGATGAGTTAACAACCACTCTATTAGGTGAGGGAAAGAGAATTTTTCTATCAAAGAACATGGGGCTATCTCTTCCTCCTAAAGAGAGCGTCACCTCTGATCTTTTAAGCAGATTCGGCTCCTTCGTTGAGCTCTACGACAACCCGATGAAACTAGAGGAGTTGATGGCAATAGATCCCTGCTTAGTGATCTGCTCAAGTTTTCAGCCCTCAAAACTACCAAAGCTTAAGACCGCCTGGGTTGATGAGGCGGTTCAAAATTCGCCGACGCAATTTATAGCGCTCGCCTACTATGATCTCGCTGTAGCGATGTTGGGGAGTGAGGGATGAGCCGCCTTTTGATCCTAGCGATACCTCTTCTATGTTTGGCTCTTTTGATGCAGGGCGCTCTGCCGATAGATGAGGTGATGAGCGGCGCGTGGGCGAGGCTTTTAGGGGAGAATGTGGGTTGGAATCCCCTTTTGGATGAGAGATTGCCGCGCCTCATTGTGATTCTCTGCACGGGGGCCTCGCTGGCTGTCAGCGGCGCGGTGATGCAGGGGCTCTTTCATAATCCCCTTGCCTCTCCGTCAGTTTTAGGGATCAGCTTAGGTGGAAGTTTGGCCGTGCTTTTGCTCTTTATCATGGGTTGGCAGCTCACCTACCCCTTTGCTGTGGCGATCTTCGCCTTTGTAGGGGCGGTTGTTACGCTCTGTACCGTCTACCTTTTGAGCCGTCACTCTGCCGGAACACATAGCCTCGTCTTAACGGGGCTCGCTTTGGGCACCTTCCTTTTGGCGGTTGAGGGGGCGCTGCTCTACATGTTTCGTGACCGCTATTCGCTGATTCAGCTCTGGATGGAGTGGAGCGCTGGCTCCTTTATCGACCGCAGCTGGGTCCATGTGCATCAACAATTGCCGCTAACGATCATTGGCGTTACCGGCTGCCTGCGCTACCGAAAAGAGCTCAATCTCCTCTCTTTAGGTGATGAGGAGGCGCTCAATTTAGGTGTCGATGTCAATCGCATCCGCTGGCGGCTCTTTCTCTTTGTGGCGCTGCTGACGGCTGGGAGTCTTGCCGGCTGCGGGATTATTCCCTTCTTTGGTCTTGTCCTGCCCCACCTGATCCGCCTCTACAGCGGCGCCGATCACAGAGTTCTTCTGCCCGCCTGCTGCCTCTTTGGCGCCAGCCTACTCCTGTTCATGGAGTTGACTCTAAGGCAGTTTTCGGTGCACGCCTTAACGATTGGTCAGCTCTCTGCTTTTTTTGGGGGGCTCTTTTATCTGACGATGGTTGTGCGCCGCGACGCCTTTCGTCGCAGCGCATAACCTATAGATTAGAAAGAAATACCTACAGAGAAGACAAAGCCATAAAGGGAGATGTCTCCGTCGTTGATGCTACTTGTCGGTGGAAAAAGGGATGTAGACAGGGCGCTATTGAGCGTTTGGAACTGGCTTCCCTCGACTATGAGATGATGTTCCCAACCAGCTTTAACAAAGACCATGCTCTGGTTGCAGTTGATCGTCTCTCTCCACTCAATTCCAAGGCTTAAGTCAGTCATCAATCTAAGTGTTTCAAAACAGTAGGGCGATTCATGATTATTCGTTAGGGTCGATCCTCCGTCTTCCACAAAAGTAACAAGTGCCTTATGTTCAAGCTCGTAGCAGCTATAGAGGATAGATGCGCCGATATTTCCATAGACACCTAGGCCACACATCAGCTCATAAAAAGACTCTGCACCAGCGCGCAGGCCGACAGATTTGAAGTCAGAGCGAAGATGCTGGTCCGCAGAGATCTTAGTAAATTGATCGGGATCTTGGGTGTTAGTTAATCCCTCATAAAGGGCAAAGGAGTCGACCGTGTTCTTTAAGAAGAGAGCTCTTAAGCCGACGTAGGGTTTTATAGATAGAGAGCAGCCAACATAGTAGTTTCTAAAAAGATCAAGATCAACCTGGTTAAATTGAAAATCCCAATGGGAATCGACAGATCCCATCTGTAGAGCTGATCCTAAAATAACGAACGCCTGGCTATTTATGAACGAAGGAAAGGGCATCTTAACATCGACTAAGATGTCTTGTTGCTGGCTTGTGCTAAATCCTTTGCTTGAGAAGGTTGAGTCGGTGTTGTAGTGAGACCATTTTAAGGAGATACCCCACTTGTCGCAAGGAAGGCCAATGCCAAGTCCTACGCGAAAGCCACTATCCCACTCATAATTAAAATCCTTCATCTCGGATTTGCTGATAGTTCTGGTATTTACGCTAGGTGAAAAGTCGATATAATCAGCGGTGATCACCTCTGCGGCGTGCGCATTTTCTACATGAGGTTTCCAATAGAGGTACTCGATCTCTCCAAACCAGGTGCAGCCGCAAGCGGTGGGACAGGTTGGCGGAGGGTTTAATCCATAGTCAAAACAGCAGGGGTTCCAGTCGCAGCAGTTTTCAATTTGCTCTGCTGATAGATCAGATGCCATGGCGGCAACTGTTGTTAAGCCACACAAAATAAGTGACTTGTTTAATGATTTTATGTCCACTTTGTAACCTCAAATAAAAAATAAATGGTTCATATTTGTTCATAACGAATTAATGTTATTACGTTAAGAAAATATTTTAATTTATTGCGGAACCGTAGAATTCTTCTTCGTAGCTGTTGCCTTTGTGGTGCAGCTCTATTATCATTCGTAACAATCCGAAAAAGGAGAATGGATATGGCAACTACAGCTACTCACCCCGGAGTTAGAATGGTAGAGGGGAGCTATTTAGTTCATGGTGGACTCTGTGTTATCCAAAGAGGAGAGCAGAGCTTCCATGCAACGATCAAAGTGATCTATGACGATTTAGTTAAGGTCGAAGTTGTCGATTTCTCAAAAGAGCCCAATGCGTGGCTCCTGGAGAAGTTTTCGAAAGAGGATGTCAAACCAGTAGAGCTCTACAAGGGAAATAATCAAGCTGAGTTGGTGGAGAGCTTGATTAAAGTGCATCGCCTGATATCTGATGAAACCATTCGGGCGATGAGAGAAGTGGACCGTGCCTATTTTTGTCAGGGAGAGTATGTCTATCAAGATGTGGCTGTGCCGGTTGGTTGTCAATCTATTACGACGACACCTCATATGTATGCGACAACCCTGGAGTTAGCTATAAAGCAGCTTAGAAATGCCACGAAAGTTTTGGACGTTGGCTCAGGCACGGGGAATCTAACGGCTCTTATCGCACACGTTGCCAAGCAGGCTCACGTGATAGGCCTAGAATATCATGATCAACTGGCCAAAGAGGCTGAAGAGAATATTAAGAAATTGCCCGAACTCTCTGGACGAATCACCTTTATTCAAGGTGATGGTGAGAAGGGGTACGCCGAGGGGGGACCCTATGATTTGATCACAGTCGGCTTTATGTGTAAGGAGATACCCAAAGCGCTGCTTGAGCAGTTAAAAGTGGGAGGTCGACTGATCATCCCTCATGGCGACGGTGATTCACGTTGGAAAGGATTGGTTAGAGGGCTCTTTACTGTTGTTGATAAGTTGAGCCAAGAGACGTTTAAAGAGCAAACTGTCCACCACTGCTCCTACGTCCCTTCGGCCCATTCAGAAAAGTACCCCGCCTATTTAGCCACACGCGAGAGTGACAAACTGTGACGCTAACTGTTGAAGCGCTTGAATTAAAGGAGCGCCTTAATCCTCTCTCATCTAGCTTTTCGAAGGGGACACTTACCACCATATTGGGAAAAAATGGGGCAGGGAAGTCCACTTTTTTAAGGCTATTAAGCGGCGTCTGGCAGCCAACCAACGGCTCGATAAGGTATGGCGGCGATGACCTGTTTGATCTTGAGCGCCATGAGCGCAGCCAAATTATTACCTACATTCCGCAAAGCGCCAATCCCCCCTTTCCCTATAGCGTCTATGATTTCGTGGAGATGGGACGCTACCATCATAAATATCAGGGAATCGACCGTGAGCTGGAGCTTTGTAACCTTAACCAATTGAAAGATCGCTCTATTTTAGAGATCTCGGACGGGGAGAGGCAGCGCGCCTATATTGCTAGAGGTTTGGTGACCGGCGCAGAGGTGCTGCTCTTTGACGAGCCGACAGCCCACCTCGACGGAGAAAATAGCAAGCTGGTCTGGGAGATGATTCAGAGACTAAAAAAGGCGAAGAAGATCGTCATCGTCGCAACGCATGATATCTATTCAAGTCTTCCCATCTCTGATCAGCTTCTCGTCTTAAAGAACCAGACATTAGCTCTGCAGAGCTTTCCTCCCCACCTTGATCGCGTCGATCAGCTAAGACAGCTCCTTGGAATTGAAACTCTCAACCTCTCCTGGATGAGGGGAGAGCCTCGTGAGATGCTGGTCAGATGAATCACTACCCCGTCACAGTCGATAGCGTCATCTTTGGTTACAGTAAAGGCGAATTGATGGTGGCCCTCATCGAAAGAGAAAGGGATCCTTTTAAGGGAATGTGGGCGATCCCTGGCGGCTTCATGGAGGGTGAGGAGACCGCTGAAGAGACTGCCCGGCGTGAACTTCAAGAGGAGACAGGTCTAGCCGACATCTTTCTAGAGCAGTTTCATGTCTTTAGCTCTCATGGTAGAGACCCGCGAGGCCGAACCATCACTGTTGCCTTCTTTGCTCTGATCAATTCAGATAGTAAAGAGCTGTTTGCCACAGAAGATGCGTGGCAAGCGAAGTGGTGGCCAGCTTACAAAATCCCGCCCCTAGCTTTCGGACAAGATGAGATGTACAGCTGCGCCCTAAAGGCTCTACGCAACCATGTTAAAACAGGTCCTATCGCCTTTGAGCTACTACCCAAAGAGTTTACCTTGACCGAGTTACAAAAGCTCTACGAACAGCTCTTTAATATAGAGATCGACACTAGAAACTTTCGCCGCAAGGTGGCAAAGGTGGGTTATATCGTCCCCACCGGAAAAAAGCAGGCCGGCCTCAAACATCGCCCCGCTCTCCTATATAGCTTCGATCCCAAACTCTACGATGAGTTCTCTAAAGAGAGCTTCTTCTAAATCATCCAGGCTGGTAGAAAAATGATTCTATTTTCTTTATCGAATTTCAAGGGTCCTCGATAAAGATATACAGCGTAAGTTGCTTTGGGCTCATCTTTTAGGAAAGCCACTAAGTTGCGGATTTTTTTGGGAAGAGTCTGTGTGGAATATGTCACTTCAAATGGAACAATCTTCTGCCCAATTTGGACAACAAAATCCACCTCTTGCCCACTGTGCGTTCGCCAAAAATTAATCTTGTGGTACTCGCTTAGAGAATCCATATAGGAGTTGAGCTCATTTAAAAACCAATTTTCAAAACGATGTCCAATCAATCCTGTTTGGTTGAGTATGGCAAGATTGTTTATGCCGGTAAAATAGCTAACTAACCCATTGTTTCTAAGGTATCCCTTTGGAGATTTTACAAGTCTTTTCAGCGTATTTCCGATGTAGGGCTCTATTTCGACGAATTGCCAGGTAGCAGTTAAATATCCTTGATATTTTTGAACTGTAATTCTGGAACAATTAAGAGTGTTGATCACTTTTTGGTCATCTCTAACTGATCCTGTCTGTTCCGCCATCACCTTCATCAGGTTTTCGTATAGGGTAAGGTCGCTAATACTTGGAATTTCGCGAATGTCCTTTTCTAAATAGGTCTGCAAGTAATTACCTAAGTATTTGAGGCGTCCTTTTTCTGATTCAGCTTCTATAACTTCTGGTAGTCCCCCCCAAACGAGCTGTTGATCTAAAGCGTTTGAAAGTATTTTTTGAAAAGGCCTTGTAGAGGAGTGAAGTTCCTCTAACAAATCGCTATTATTTGAGTTAAATATTAGGTGAAATGCTGATTTGTATTCTATAGACACCTCTTTATTCAGCAATCTGGTAATTTCTCTTAAATTGAATTCTCTTAATTTTAAAAGGTCAACTCTGCCTGCAAGCGTTTCGGCTGCCAGCTGGTGTAGATTAAGATGTGCAGATCCCGTTAGGATAAACTTAATTTTGCGCTTTTCCTTGAATCTATCGTACAATATTTTCACCTGATCAAAGAGCTCGGGGCATTTTTGCGCCTCATCAACCACAACCCATAGCATTTCATGATCCCCAACTTTTTGAAGAGAGGACTCTTCAATCATCAATATCAGTTCACCATTGGCGATCCGCAAACGCTGCTTTCTTTCATCCATGTTTAGTTGTACCCACTTTCTCTCTGGATGAGTGCGAATATAATGTTCGACAAGGGTTGTTTTTCCAACGCGTCTTGGTCCTAGAAGAGCGCTGATAAATGATCCTTCAAAAGATTCAAAAATTTCCGCCTCATTCTCTCTTAGGATGTACATGCTTCTCGCCTCCTCCATTTTGCTGAAATTCTTATATCGCGATATCAATATTTCAGTGAAATTCTGATATCCTAATGATCATATTTCACTGAAATATTGTCAATCTTCTGTCCTAATTTAAGGGGATATATCCAATAAGTACTGATTATCAAGGTGTTATGTAGAACTTTAGCAAGAAGGCATTAGATAAAGACTACAGAATATCTCGTGTGGGTTGTTTTTAGTCCCTTCACCTCAATTGGGATAGTTCCAATACTTTGGGGAGACGAGGAGGCCTTCGCAGCTGCCGTTGGTTTGAACGTGGCTAAGCTCTTTGATTTGGTAAAATTTCTAATACGCTCGTGTCAGTGGCACCCTAGGCCGTGCTTAGAAACTCTAATAGATAGTTTTCAGCAGAAATGATGCGCCCTTTAATGCCAAGTTCTCTTTCAGCTGCCTTTAGGGCTCTTTCTTCCCTAGCAACGGTATCTGAATCAGTGAAATCCCAAACTGCTTGGATAAGTTCAAGCTTGCCGTCCGGATGCTCAACAACAAAGTCGATTTCATACCCCTCCTCAGTTCGGTAATAGTGCAATTTTTTGCCCTGGCGTCTTAAGTCCAAATAGAGGTGGTTTTCAAATAGGCTGCCTAATTTAAGGGAAATTCCGAGGCGATTTGCACATACAAGTCCATTGTCGACAATATAAATTTTCTTGGGGTTTTGATGCATTTTT